>JAHEHU010000060.1 GCA_024639765.1 Eudoraea sp. | reverse complement strand
GCCAACCAGTCAATGATCTTTTGATCTACATCGTCACCACCCAAATGAGTGTCTCCGTCTGTTGAAAGCACCTCAAAAACTCCATCTCCCAATTCCAGGATCGATACATCGTGCGTTCCACCTCCAAAGTCGAACACCACAATTTTTTGATCTTTATGTTTTTTATCTAAACCATAGGCCAGCGATGCTGCCGTTGGTTCGTTAATGATACGCTCTACTTTAAGACCTGCAATTTCACCGGCTTCTTTAGTGGCCTGTCTTTGGGCGTCATTAAAGTAGGCAGGCACTGTGATCACAGCGCTGGTCACAGATTGTCCTAAATAATCCTCCGCCGTCTTCTTCATCTTCTGAAGGATCATGGCTGACAATTCCTGAGGTGTGTAAAGACGTCCGTCTATATCAACTCTTGGCGTATCATTATCTCCTTTTACGACTTTATAGGGAACTCGTTCTGCCTCTTTTTTAGATTCAGAGTATTTGTTTCCCATAAATCGCTTAATGGAATATATGGTCTTGTGTGGATTGGTCACAGCCTGTCTTTTGGCAGGATCCCCCACTTTTATCTCTCCACCTTCTACAAAAGCAATCACAGATGGCGTGGTACGTTTTCCTTCGGCGTTTGGTATTACAACGGGCTCGTTACCTTCCATAACGGAAACACATGAGTTGGTTGTCCCCAAATCTATCCCAATAATTTTGCTCATTTTATCTTTTTTAATATTAGTAGAATCTTCTTTTGAATTGCTATTGAAATGTCAAACATAATGCCAACTGCATAAAACTGACAGGATGTCACACCACATTCAAGATCCTATACATAAAAAAGGTAGTGAAGGCCCATTAATAGTGATCGTTTATGCTTTTGCTGTAATGTACCTATTAAGCCGGTTTAATCTTGCTTTCGTGGGGGCATTGGATAACAATTTTCCTTTCGGCGGGTATCCATAATAGAAAGGATCTTCCAGGTTTCACCCTCTTTAAAGAGTTGAAAAGAATTTACCCCGCAATGACTAAACGAATCATTTAGCCAAAACTCGTAGGGTGTCCATGCGTGCGCCATGCTCCCATCAACCTGAATATTATAGGACAATAGTAGTTCTCTGAATTGCACAGAATCAGGGATCTTTACAATGGCTTGCAGGAAATTACCGAATGGAACGGAACTAATACTTTCGTTTCCTTCTTTATTCTTACCAATCGTATGTAATTCTATTGTTCCCGTTACTGTTTTTCTGACAGCAACAGAATCCTTACGATGAAAGCCCTCAAAGAACTCATCGATGGTTTTCTTTACGTTTACTTCCTCTGATCCCTGAGCATGCATTGGAACGGAACAAAAAAGTATGAATAGGAATAAAATAGATCGCATCAAATAGACAGTTTTTAAGTGAATTAGGTCTAAAGTAAGGAAATTATTAAAACGTGAAGCCCTCCATAATTCTGAATTAATCAATTCTCCTTACATTTAGCCAGCAAATGTATTACTATGTCTATCGCGAAGAAGGAGTATAAAAGAGTTACGGTGAAGTCGCTCGTTGAAATGAAAAAGCTGGGAGAAAAAATTTCCATGCTAACAGCATATGATTATTCTATGGCCAAGATCGTAGATGCTGCCAATGTTGATGTAATTTTAGTAGGTGACTCGGCAAGTAATGTCATGGCGGGGCATGAGACCACCTTGCCCATAACACTAGACCAGATGATATATCACGCTTCTTCGGTGATACGTGCGGTACACAGGGCCCTGGTGGTAGTTGATCTGCCATTTGGGAGTTATCAAAGTGATCCAAAAGAAGCCTTGCGCTCTGCCATCCGCATCATGAAAGAAAGTGGTGCCCATGCGGTTAAACTGGAAGGCGGGGAAGAAATAAAAGAATCTGTAAAACGTATCTTAAATGCCGGGATCCCTGTCATGGGACACCTTGGTCTAACGCCTCAATCTATCTATAAATTTGGTACCTACAGCGTACGTGCAAAAGAAGCAGATGAAGCTGAGAAATTAATGGCAGATGCCCGTTTGCTCGAAAAAATGGGATGTTTTGCAGTGGTCCTTGAAAAAATACCCGCTGCCTTAACCAAAAAAGTTTCCGAGAGTATCTCAATCCCAACTATTGGTATAGGAGGCGGGAAACATGCAGATGGTCAGGTTCTTGTGATCCACGATCTATTGGGCATGACACATGAATTTAATCCTCGTTTTCTCAGACGTTATATGAATCTTTACGATGAAATGAGCGAAGCCATTTCAAATTATGTCCGCGATGTGAAAAGTAAGGATTTTCCAAGCGATGAGGAGCAGTATTAATTAAGCATATTTCCATGAAATGCCCCGTGGCGAAGCAATGATAAGGGTTATCTTTTAGCAAAATTATTTTTTATTTGGCGTCCAAAAAAATACGTTCGAATGCTCAGAATCTTCAGATCTTGTATGAAGATAATCACCTTATTGTGATCAATAAACGTGTGGGAGATATTGTTCAGGGTGACAAGACCGGGGATACGCCCCTCAGTGAACATATAAAGGATTACATTAAGAAAAAATACGATAAACCTGGGCAGGTATTTTTAGGCGTTACACATAGATTAGACAGGCCCACAAGCGGTATCGTGGTCTTTGCAAAAACCTCCAAGGCACTCAGCAGAATGAACAAAATGTTTGCAGACAAAAAGACCGAAAAGATCTATTGGGCCATTGTAAAAAACACTCCGAAAAAGGAAAAAGACACCTTAATTCATTGGCTTAAAAGAAACCCAAAGCAGAATAAGTCCTATGCGTATACGAAGGAGATCCCGGAAAGCAAACGTGCTGAACTGGATTATAAGATCTTAAAAAGATTAGACAATTATGTGCTTTTACAGATCCTGCTTAAAACAGGAAGACACCATCAGATAAGGGCGCAACTGGCAAGCCTGGAGTGCCCTATTAAAGGTGACCTCAAATACGGTTTTGACAGGAGTAATCCGGATGGGGGCATCCACCTTCATGCCAGGCAGTTGAGTTTTGAGCACCCGGTAAAAAAAGAATTGATTTCCTTCACTGCTCCACCTCCGGAAGATGTACTTTGGGGGGCATGCCTATGAGGCAACAAAAATATCATCGAATACTTGCAAGTGCCTTTTCTCGAATTACCTGTGAGACCGGTTTATTCTCCAAATGACTTTCGAGCCACGATAGGATATCTAAATACAAAAACGCCCTTTTCTCATAAGGATGATCCTCATACTGTTTAAGTCTGTCATATAATTTTTGAAATTCTGCTCTCAGATCATTGGGATAAATTGATCCCAGATTTCTCAAGAAGGTGATCATCTCCCTTTGAACGGCATGCAGATCATTCATCTTTAAAAGGAATTTGTAGGTGCTTTTTAGCTGAACTTCAAGATGATAGTCCATACCTGCCTCATAATGTGCCACCAGACTAAGTACTCTTGCAAAGCACATAAGATCTTCACGCATTTTCAGGTTTTTGTTGGTGATGATCTTTTTGAGATAGGCAATACAATTCTTATTATCACCCACTCCAAAATACAAGCAAGCAATTTTATAATAAAAGATCATGATATGGTGTTCATCAATACGGTCTCTGTGTTTATTGATCCCGTATTCTATGATCCTTACCAAATACAATCCCTTTTCAAATGTGCCTTTCAGAAAATGAAGATTTAGCTTGTTTGAGTTGATGTATAAAAAACTTAGAGAACTTATATTATCATTGGAAGGAAAATCCTTTTGAGCTACGGTGTTTTCCAGATTGGCCAGAACCAACTCAAATTGTGAAGCATATTTGACGTAAAAAAGTGACTCCAAGAGGTAGTGGTTCCCCTTTAGAAAAAAAACAGGATTTAATTGGATCATCTCCTTGTGTTCATAAAACAGATCTACCCATTTACTGGCATATTTGTAGCACGAAAGAAAATCCTGTATTAAGAAGCTATACCATAAATGTGCCTTGTATAGCCAAAGTTTCTCTCGAAAACCCAGCTCATTGATATCGTATTTAGGAAGATGTGACTCAAAATACTGTTTTACCTTTTCCAGGTCGTCATTACTTCTTACATAGCCCACCTTTAGCATAATTCCATATAACTGGAGGGAAAGATTAGACAACTTGCTGGCCATAACATTCTGCTCAGACAACTTCTTTGCCTGTAATGCCAGTTCATCTGCTCTATCCGGGATACTTCTGGTAATATATTGGGTCTCTATGATCTTTTCTAACTCTACGATCTCGTACGCAATATTCTTTTCTTCATTTTCGATGGCAATGGACTTCACCTTATCCAGTATTTTCAGACTTTGCTTATAAAGGCCCTTCTGATACAAAATAGTTGCAAAGTCTAACTGTTCTCGGATTTGAACCCTGATATTCTGATTTACAGGATTTAAGCGAAGGCTTACGAGGATCTGTTTGTACAGATGCGCTTTTAGATTAGAGAGTTGTGCCTTTTTTACAATACCGCTGGCTAAAATGGTTTTTTCCTCATAGCGTTTCATTTTATCCAAAAGGTTGAATAAGGCCAGGAATTTGGCATCTGTATTCACTCCTAATCTTCCCACATATAACTTGAATTGGCGTTTCTCCGATTTAGAAAGAGATTTTACCAAAACAAATAATGCATCTTTATTGGGATTTGTCATCGTAAAATAGGATACTTAATATACTGTATTTCAATGTTTTAACTACCTTAAAAAGTGAATTAACGTTGTAAATGCCTCACAATCATGAATTTGCTTCTAATTGGTTGTGATACATTCGTTAAGGTGACTAAAATTAAGTAATTATAATGAGCAAAGATAAAGTATACATTTTTGATACTACGCTACGCGATGGAGAGCAGGTTCCCGGCTGTAAATTAGATACAAAACAGAAGTTAGTAATTGCGGAAAGACTAGACACTCTGGGGGTAGATATCATTGAAGCGGGGTTTCCGATATCGAGTCCGGGCGATTTTAATTCCGTCAATGAAATAGCAAAAGTTGTGAAAGAGGCCACCGTTTGTGGACTAACCCGTTCTGTAAAAAAGGATATTGAAGTGGCTGCGGAGGCGCTAAAGCATGCCAAAAGACCGCGTATTCATACGGGTATAGGCACTTCAGATTCACATATCAAATACAAGTTTAATTCAACTCCAGAAAAAATACTGGAAAGAGCTGTAGAAGCCGTTCGGTATGCCAAGACCTTTGTAGAGGATGTGGAGTTCTATGCAGAAGATGCCGGCAGAACAGATAACGAATTTTTAGCCAGGGTCTGTGAAGAAGTGATAAAGGCTGGCGCTACGGTATTGAATATTCCGGATACCACCGGGTATTGCCTGCCCGAGGAATACGGGGCTAAAATGAAGTACTTACGCGACCATGTAAAAGATATAGACAAGGCCATTCTTTCTTGTCATTGTCATAATGATCTAGGTCTTGCTACAGCGAATTCCATATCCGGGGTTGTCAACGGAGCTCGCCAAATAGAATGTACTATAAATGGTATAGGGGAAAGAGCCGGTAACACTTCCCTTGAAGAAGTAGTTATGATCTTAAAACAGCATCCGTATTTGAACCTGGATACTAGTATAAACAGCAAATTATTATACAGTACCAGTCTAATGGTATCGGAAAAAATGGGAATGATCGTTCAGCCTAATAAAGCCATTGTAGGATCTAATGCTTTTGCCCATAGTTCTGGCATCCATCAGGATGGTGTCATCAAGAAAAGGGAAACATATGAAATCATAGATCCCAAAGAGGTAGGGGTAGATCACTCGTCCATTGTACTTACTGCTCGCAGTGGTCGCGCGGCGTTGGCCTACCGGGCCAAGAATATTGGGTATGAATTAACAAAGGTTCAGTTAGATGTGGTCTATGAGCAATTCTTGCGTTTTGCGGATAGAAAAAAGGAGATACTTGATGAAGATATTCATCAAATTATTGAAATGACCAATATCAATATAGAAAGCATCGCCTGAGCATGAAAATAAAAATAGCCTTATTAAACGGTGATGGGATTGGGCCCGAAGTTACAGCACAGGCTGTAAAATGCCTTCAGGCCGTTGAAGAAACTTTTGGGCACGAATTTATTCTTACGGAAGCAAAAGTGGGAGCTGCTGCCATAGAAGCAACCGGTGACCCCCTTCCAAAAGCAACACTGGCCTTGTGCAAAGAATCAGACGCTGTACTTTTTGGTTCCATTGGCGATCCTAAATATGATAATGATCCTGATGCCAATGTGCGACCGGAACAAGGCTTACTGAGACTGCGTAAAGAATTAGGCCTTTTTTGCAACATCAGACCTATTAAGGTCTTTCCAACACTAATGGAAAAATCTCCTTTGAAAAAGAAGATCATTGCAGGAACTGATTTTGTTATTTTCCGAGAACTTACAGGTGGTATCTATTTTGGTGAAAAGTCGCTCAGCGAAGATGGTACAACTGCCACAGATAGTTGTACTTACACGGAAAAGGAAGTAAGTCAAATAGCCCATTTGGCATTCAAAGCAGCCAAAGGTCGAAGGAAAAAGGTAACGCTTGTTGACAAGGCCAATGTGCTGGAATCCTCTCGTTTATGGAGACGGGTAGTAAAGAAAATTGCTGAGAGTTATCCTGAAGTTACGCTCGATTTTATGTTTATTGATAATGCAGCCATGCAGCTTTTAATTAAACCTACACAATTCGATGTGATCCTTACAGAAAACATGTTTGGGGACATACTTTCAGATGAAGGCAGTGCCATTGGAGGTTCCATAGGTCTGCTACCCTCCGCATCTATAGGAGAAAATTATGCATTGTTTGAACCGGTACACGGATCGTATCCTCAGGCTACGGGGAAAGATATTGCCAACCCCATAGCCTCCATTCTTTCAGTTGCTATGCTCTTAGATCATTTTAAATTAGACGAGGAATCGAGAGCAGTTGTTATTGCGGTCTTAAAATCTATTAAAAAAGGGATTGTTTCGCCAGATCTAAGTACTTCAAGTAAGTACGGAACAAATCATATCGGCGATTTCATTTCAGGAAATATTAGGGATTCTGATGACTATCTGATCCTTAACAAGGAAAATATATGGTTGGGTAAATCAACCATTATTTGATTATTTAATTTTACCACCCAAGAAAGGTCTTTCAATGCTCGAAAGGCCTTTTTTATTCAGCCAGAAGTGAGTTGATAAAAGCCCCGAAGTCCTGCTTAAATTCTATGTACTTCTCGCCGGTGGCCGGTCCGTTGAAACCTGTGTGAATCCTCCGCACCTCGCCATTTTTATCAATGAAAATGGTGGTAGGATACGATAAAATATGATTGAGCATAGGCAGTTTTTCATTGGCCGTTTTTTTGTCAGAACTGCCGTATTGGGCCAAAAGTATAGGATACGAAATACCCAAACGGTCTCTGAGCCTTTTGATTCCTTTCATGGCTGCTTCTTCCGTTTTGGCATATTCGAATGCCAATGCGATCACTTCCAGATCGTCAGCCGAATTTTTTGACAAGTATTCAACCAAGAATTTTGATTCGTCCAAACAATTTGGACACCACGTCCCCATAATTTGAATGATCACAACCTTATCACTGAACTGTGCATCTTCAAGTGAAACGAGGTTCCCATCAGTGTCCGGAAAAGAAAAATTTACCTTCTCATATCCTTCATTCAGATACGTCAGTGTGGTGGCATCTGGCAATTCATAAGATTCATTTGGTATGGCCTCAAAAGGCTCCTGGAAATGATTCCCTGAGTAAAACGTACCCTTCATGACGCCATCATTTACGCTGGCCAGGAAAAGAAAGACATGAGCACCATCAAAGGTGGATAGTTTTAGGGAATCACCATCTACCAATCCTTCCAGGTATCTGTAATCTCCGGTTGCAGTACGGATAGTACCTGTAACTTTTTCACCATCTTGTTTAAAAATACCCTTAGCCATATAGGCGTCTTCAGTTCCCCTGCTGAATTCAGCTTCCCAATTACCTGTAATATTGATCATAGGCTTCTTTGTGCCTTTAAATCTTATGCTATCGTTAAACATCGCAGCAAAGGGCACTGCTCTATCCAGGCTTTCCTTTATGAAGTATCCCTCAATGCTGTTATTCGTAAAGGTACCGGCAATGTAACCCTCAAAGACGGGCATTTTAATGATCAGGGAGTCCTTATTTATAATTATCTCATCTATGCTTAACACCTCATCAGCGTTGTACACTTCCATACGATACCCTTCACTTCCATTTTCTACTGTGAAATTGAATGGCAACAACCCTCCATCCTGTACTTCCATGGTACCTCTCCAGATACCTTCAGACAGACTAGGAGCCATTTGTTGCTTGCATGAATTGATGATGATCAA
The DNA here is from genome assembly GCA_024639765.1 of Eudoraea sp. Classification (GTDB taxonomy): domain Bacteria; phylum Bacteroidota; class Bacteroidia; order Flavobacteriales; family Flavobacteriaceae; genus Muriicola. The sequence continues at coordinate 6,896 of JAHEHU010000060.1, read as the reverse complement.
TAGTAACAAAAGAAGACTGGTATTTTTCATTTTTTTGGATTGATATGCAAATATCGTAATAATGAAGCGAACAAGATTTGTAAAAATTGTGATGAAACGCCCGGCGGGCTTTGACTGTGTTAAAGCATTGTTTTATCTTTGAGCGCTTAAGACTAACCAATGCAAATTTCTTTTAACTGGTTAAGACAGTTCTTACAGATCGATTGGGAAACCACACGTATCGCAGAACTTCTAACCGACCTTGGACTAGAGGTGGAAGGCATCACTCGTTTTGAATCCGTACCAGGCGGACTTAAAGGAGTTGTTGTGGGTCATGTGCTCACATGTAAAAAACATCCAAATGCCGATAAATTAAAGCTTACTACAGTTGATATTGGCAGAGAGGAACCTGTTCAAATTGTTTGTGGGGCGCCTAATGTGGCTAAAGGACAAAAAGTGCCGGTGGCTACCATCGGAACAACACTATTTCTGAATAATGGTGAGTCTTTACGTATTAAAAAAGGAAAAATTAGGGGTGAAGAAAGTGCCGGAATGATCTGTGCGGAAGATGAATTAGGACTGGGTGACAGTCATGAAGGTATTATGATCCTTGAAGATAGCTTAGAACCGGGAAGTCCTGTTGCGGATCTTTTTGAAATTGAGATAGATGAAGTCTTTGAAATTGGCCTTACCCCCAACAGAGCAGATGCCATGAGTCATTATGGCGTGGCAAGAGATCTAAAAGCGGGCTTACGGCAGCAAGGCGTTCAAAAAGAACTGATGACCCCTTCTGTTAGTAATTTTAATATCGCCAACAGGTCATTGAAAATCGCAGTCAAGGTTGAGGATATAACAAAAGCTCCCAGATATGCGGGAGTCACCATAAGTAATCTCATAGTTCAGCCCTCTCCTAATTGGTTAAAGAACAGGCTAAAAGCAATTGGTTTAAAACCCATTAATAATGTGGTAGATGCCACTAATTATGTTTTGCACGAGTTAGGGCAACCCCTGCATGCCTTTGATGCAGACAGGATCTTTGGAAAAGAGATCATCGTAAGAACAGCAAAAGAAGGAACTCGTTTTATGACCCTGGATGGTGAGGAACGCGTTCTTGACAAAGAAGACCTGATGATCTGCGATGCGGAAAAACCAATGTGTATTGCCGGAGTTTTTGGGGGGATCAACACTGGTGTTACGGAAAATACAAAATCGATCTTTTTGGAAAGTGCCTTTTTCGATCCGGTAGCTATCCGAAAGACCGCCAAACGGCACGGACTCAATACGGATGCCTCATTTCGTTTTGAGCGCGGTATAGATATAAATAATGTGGAATACGCCCTGAAGCGTGCCGCTTTACTCATTTGCGAACTTACCGGGGGGTATATCACTTCAGACATAGTAGATCTTTATCCCAAAAAGAAAGAAGATCACCAGGTTTTCCTGGCCTTTGAAAAGATAAATAAATTAATAGGACAGGAAATTCCACGAGATGTTATTAAATCTATCCTGGCTTCTTTAGACATTAAAGTAAAAAGTGTTACCGAATCTGGTTTGGGCCTTGTTATTCCCTTCTACCGAATAGATGTGCAGCGCGAAGTAGACGTAATTGAGGAGATCTTACGGGTCTATGGTTATAACAATATCCAATTTCAATCAAAATTAAATGCGTCGGTGGCACCAACGTCCCGATTTGAAGATCATACATTACAAAATAATATTGGGGATCTACTGGCAGCTCAGGGATTCTATGAGATCCTTTCAAATAGTCTGAGCAACCCCGACTATACAAAAAGCTTGGCTCCAGAATTAGATAAAAATTCGGTTACTGTTCTGAACCCACTGAGCTCAGAACTATCTACGCTCAGGTCATCCATGCTTTTTTCAGCTCTAGAGGCAGCCTCCTATAATATTAACAGAAAGCGTCCTAATTTAAAATTATTCGAATTTGGGAAGACCTATCACAAGGCGCCCAACGGTCACCTGGAAAAGGAGCACCTCAGCATATTGGTAACCGGTGATAGAGCAGCGGAAAGTTGGGCCATAAAATCTAAACCTTCGGATTTTTATTTTCTGAAAGCCCTGGTAGAACAGATTCTGGAAAAAATGGGAATTAATGGTTATGAAACTGCCGGAATAGAATCTGCAGAATATGGAGAGGGTATCAAACTTGTTAAGGATAAAACACCACTGGTGAACATAGGTGTAATACAAGGAAGTTTACGGAAGATGTTCGACATAAAACAAGAGGTGCTCTATGCCGATTTTGATTGGGCTGCGCTTTGCAAAATGGCTTCCAGGAAGCAAATTATCTTCACTCCTATCCCAAAATTTCCGGCAGTACGACGAGACTTCGCATTGTTGCTAAATAACGAAGTACCTTTTAAACAATTGGAGGAGATTGCCTATAAAACGGAAAGAAAGCTACTAAAAGATCTGTCCTTATTTGATGTGTATACGGGAAATAAACTGCCAAAAGGTAAGAAGTCTTATGCCGTAAGTTTTACGCTCCAGGATGAGACCAAAACATTGACAGACAAGCATATTGACAAGATCATGAACAAGATCAAAAATGCTTACGAAAAACAACTGGGAGCGGAATTACGCTAAGAATTTCAAAGGGGTTCTGGCAAAATAACACTGTCTATGGTATGAATGATACCATTACACTGATCACTATCCGCTACGGTGATCTTAGCCTTATTACCTAGTCCGTCAGTAAGAACAATATCAATTCCCTCTATAGAAGCTTTTATCTTTTTACCCTGCACTGTCGTAAAGGTGGCATTGCCGTTGCCACGGACCAAGGCGTTGAGGATCTTGGAGGCAGAAAGCGTGCCGGCAACCATAAAATAGGTAACCATTTCCCTGAGTTCTTTTTTGTTCTCCGGACGTAAAAGATCTTTTATTTTTTCGTTGGATAGTTTGCCGAAGGCACGGTCTGAGGGAGCGAAAATAGTAAAAGGGGCATCCCCATCCAGAGTTAGATCTAGCTCCGTAGCCTTTAAAGCAGTTATGAGGGTAGTATAATTCCCAGCCTCCAGCGTACTGCTGTAAATGGTCTTCTTAAAATCATTATTTCCTACAGCAGATTGCGCGCTTATGGATCCTGATGTAAGGAGGATCAATAGGACAACATACAGGAAATTTAATTTCATGAAAAATATTTAGGGGCTTTTTAATCGATAAAAGGTCAAAAAGCTCGACAATATACAATCTAGCAATCAGAAAATGAGGAGACCTTGTTGACGTAGAACGAATTTAACATAATATTAACGTTTTAAAATTCTGTTAATGGGTGTTGCATTGAGATATCCTAATCTGTATTTTTGTGGCAATTGCTAAAAGAAAAAGAATGTTTTTTAAAAGAACCAATATTGAGGAAAAGCTTTCCTTAAGTACACAAAAGGATGTTGCCCAGGCAGATCTGATAGAAAGTGTCTATGAACTTCTGAGAAAAGACACAGAGAAAGAAGAACTTATTCAAACAAGACTTGCTGGACCTGCCAAACAGATTCAAAACAATTTTGATTTTGAGCAGCTAGAAACAGATAAGATCTTTCATCTTGATCAAATAAAAAAGATCTGTATTGACTATCGCCTTCGTTTCTTGGATTCCAAATACTTCAAGGGCGAGATACCCCAAGAGGGCATCTCAAAAATAAAAGCGTTAGAAAAGTCGCACAACATTGAAATTGATGGATTTAAGATCATCGCTCCTTCCAAACTCTTTAGATTGGAGGATAAGGACGATCCCTTATTATTTGCGCCAATTGGCAATAATTATTTCTATCTGATTCACCGTTGGGGTAATGATCTGCATCCCTTGCGCAAGGCCTTTGCCTGGCCATTTAAAAATATTGTCAATCTTACGGCTGTTGTTCTGTTTATAGCGTATTTGATCACCTTAATGGTTCCGGAAGGACTTTTTTCCAAAAGTAGCTCCAGCGCCGAATTCTGGATCATTTACTTCTTTATGTTCAAGTCAATTGCGTCGGTCGTGATATTTTACGGCTTTGCCCTTGGCAAGAATTTTAACCCGGCCATTTGGAATAGCAAATATTTCAATGCGTAATAACTTTCTAAATAAAAAAAGCATTCTGTTGAATGCTTTTTTTATTATGGAGTGACCGCTCGTTACACAGGCACTGCATACATTTTATTGCGCTGCTCCCTGATGCTTTTATCAGACATGTAGTCATCAAAGCTCAAATAACGATCAATGGTTTGTTTCGGGGTAAGTTCTACGATCCTAGTTGCCACGGTCTGCGCAAATTGATGGTCATGAGTAGTGAACAGTACAGTTCCTTTAAAATTCTTAAGGGAATTATTGAAGGCCGTAATACTTTCCAGATCCAGATGATTGGTAGGTTCATCTAACATTAAAACATTTGCCCTGAGAAGCATCATTCTGCTCAACATACACCGTACCTTCTCCCCTCCTGAAAGGACTGTACATTTTTTTAAAGCTTCTTCCCCGCTAAATAACATTTTTCCAAGGAAGCCACGCAGATATACCTCTTCCTTTTCCTCTTCGGTCTTGGCCCATTGCCGTAACCAGTCGACCAGGCTTATATTGTCCGTGAAAAAAGAAGCATTATCTGCGGGAAGGTAGGATTGCGTTGTAGTAACCCCCCATTGAAACGTTCCGCTGTCTGGCTTTCTATTGCCATTAAGAATCTCGTAGAGGGCAGTGGTGGCCCTGGAGTCCCTGGATAGTAAAGCCACCTTATCCCCCTTTGCGAGATTAAGGTTCAGATTATCGAACAGCAACGTTCCATCCTCGCTAATAGCAGACAGTCCTTCTATATTCAGGATCTGATCCCCAGCCTCTCGTTCCCGGTCGAAAATAATGGCAGGATACCTGCGAGAAGATGGCTTAATGTCTTCAATCTTCAGTTTTTCAAGCATTTTCTTTCTGGAAGTGGCCTGTTTGCTTTTCGCCACATTAGCACTGAAGCGCATTATGAATTCTTGTAATTCTTTGGCTTTCTCTTCTGCCTTTTTATTCTGCTGCGCCCTTTGTCTTGCTGCTAGCTGACTACTCTCGTACCAGAACGTATAGTTGCCGGAATACAGGTTTAGTTTACCAAAATCGATATCTACGACATGGGTACATACCGCATCTAAAAAATGACGGTCGTGAGATACCACAATAACCGTATTCTCATAATTGGCCAGGAAATTCTCCAGCCACTCAATTGTTTCATAATCAAGGTCGTTCGTGGGCTCATCCATCACCAAAACATCTGGCGTACCAAACAACGCCTGGGCTAATAAAACACGTACTTTTAACTTAGCATCCAGATCGGACATTTGTGTGTAATGATACTCTTCCCTAATTCCCAGACTAGATAACAATGCAGCTGCATCACTATCGGCATTCCATCCATTCATTTCCTCAAAGGTGACTTGCAGTTCCCCTATTCTATCGGCATTTTCATCAGAGTAATCCGCGTACAAGGCATCTATTTCCTTTTTGATCTGGTATAAGGGTTTATTTCCCATCACTACCGTTTCCAGTACATTATACTCATCATGGGCATTGTGATTCTGTTCCAGGACAGACATCCGTTTGCCATGCTCAAGATGCACATGACCTGAGGTTGGATCTACGGATCCCGATAGGATTCGTAAAAAAGTAGATTTACCGGCACCATTGGCTCCTATGACCCCATAACAGTTACCTTGCGTAAAACTTACGTTAACCTCATCGAATAAAATTCGTTTTCCAAATTGTACCGACAAATTTGATACAGACAGCATATCAGATTCTTTAAAATTTTTGCAAAAGTAGACAAAATTAAGTCGATGTACCAATAAACCTTTATTTGATCGTGTATATCGAATACACTATCCGAAGCCTTATTTTTAACGCCCTATTAACAGGCTCTACCTTGCGCAATGCTTAGTTTTGTTATCCTATAGTGATTCTTGTACATGAGTAAAAATTTACTTTATATACTTGTTGGATTGATCGCAGTAAGTTGCCTTAATAATAAAGGCAATGAAAAGTATGTCATTTTTGCCGGAGAAATCGTTAACCCCACTAGTGACCAGGTAGTGCTCTTCAAAGGTGAGAACGCGGTTGATTCTGTTAAACTAGATGAAAATAACCGTTTCATTTTCGAATTAGATTCTGTTTCCGAAGGACTTCATTACTTCTACCACAATCCCGAACTACAATACGTATATCTTGAAAATGGGGATAGCCTGCAGTTGCGTTTAAATACGGCCGACTTTGATGAGTCATTGGTTTTTTCTGGTAAAGGAGAAGAGATCAATAATTTTTTACTGGAAATGTTCCTTCTGCGAGAAGAAGAGGAAATTTCAATTAACTCCATGTATACAATGGAGCCTAAAATTTTTCAGCAGAAGATAGACTCCTTACGAAATAACAAATTAGCACTACTAGATCAAATAAAATCTGAATTTGAATTATCTCCCAAAGGATATGATCTGGCAAAAGCGATTATCACATATAGTGCTAATATCTCCATGGAAGCATATCCGTTCTATCATAGAAGGAGAAGCGGGGAGTCTAAAATGCATCAATTACCGGATACTTTTTATGCATACCGTGAAGATGTTAATTACAACAATACAGATCTCACATACTTGAGACCCTATTTCAATTTTATGAAGTACCACCTGGGAAATTTGGCGTACACCATGTGTAAATCAGATTGCGGTGATACTATTGAAAAAGCAAGTAGGCAGTTACACTTTAACGAGCACAAATTAACGCTGATAGATAGTTTGATCACGGAGAAAGAGCTTCGCGATAATCTCTTCAGAAACGTAGCAATAGAATACCTTTTAAGACACGATTCAGAAGAAAATAACCAACGCTTTATTGAGGACTTTAAGAAATTATCAAACAATAATATTCATAAGTCAGAGATTTTTAGCTTATATGA
>JAHEHU010000154.1 GCA_024639765.1 Eudoraea sp. | reverse complement strand
ATGCCATTGCATTTTATGACACCAAGATCCCAATGGATGACCATCCCCTGGAAGTTCAATTCTTTAATTTGATGCGGAACTTAACCCTCACCGGTTACTACACCTCTAAAGTAGGAATAGAAGACCTGGGTTATAAGGGGAATATGCCCAACATCTGGGATGGAGTACCCCAGGAAGTGTTAGACCAACATGGAATGGCCTATGACGAGGATTGGCTTGCGAAATGTGTGGATCAGAGCAAGCGGGGCGATATTGCCGTTTGGGATGAAAAAGGTAATTTACTTACATAGCTACATAAAAGATGTAGATAAGCTCACCATAATAGAATAAAAAAATGAAACACATAAGAATATTGGTTGCGTTGATCACCTTTTCACTATTTGCCTTGCCTTTTGCAAATGCTCAGGAAGTAGGTATTCAATTGTACAGCCTCAGAAATCAATTCAAAACAGACGTTGAGGGAACCCTAAAACTGATCCACGACTGGGGCATCACAAAAGTTGAAGGAGGCGACACCTATGGCTTGCCTTTAGATGAATTTCTTGGGTTGCTGAAAAAATATGAGCTGCAAGTAGTTAGTGTTGGTGCCTCTTTTGAGGAGTTGGCTAATGATCCCGAAGCCGTTGTTGAAAAAGCAAAGAAGTATGGGGCCACCTATGTGATGTGTGCCTGGATCCCTCATAATGGCGATGATTTTACCATAGACGATACCAAAAAGGCTGTTGAGGTATTCAATACGGCCGGAGAAATTCTGGACAGGGAAAATATGATATTGACCTATCATATGCATGGCTATGAATTCAGGCCCTATGAATCTGGTACCTTGTTCGATTATATGTCTGAAAATGCGGAGGATTTCTATTTTGAGATGGATGTCTATTGGGTACAGCACGGTGGGGCCGACCCTTTGAGCTTACTGAATACCTACACGGATCAGTTCGTTTTAATGCACCTTAAGGATATGGAAAAAGGCTTAAATGGAGATAATACAGGGCACGGGGATGTAGAAACCAATGTGGTCCTGGGTAGTGGTCAGATAGCCATGGCCGAAATTGTAGCTAAGGCGAAAGAACTGGGAATAGAATACATGTTCATAGAAGACGAATCATCGAGAGTAGTGGAACAGGTCCCTCAAAGCCTGGCATTTTTAAAAAGTTTGAATGATCAATAAAATCGGAGGCTTCTCAAGATGGTTGCCTTACTTTTTTATGGCAACACCTACCATAGAATCTGCAGTTCCGTAATACAGGAACCATTGCTCCTTATAATATACCAATCCCTCAATAAAGGTAGTACCTGCCGCATATTGCCCACTGGTCTCATGGGGCAGACTGGGACAGATAAAAGGGTTAGGCAATCGTTTTAAGAACTTTGCCGGATTCTCCCTGCTAAATAAGACCTGCCCCCCACAATAGGTGTTTTCCGGGACCATCTTCCCCGCATCAGGGCCGCTGAGATTCTTCCCATTATAAAGAAGGAGGATCCCATTTTCTGTATAAAGGGCGGGCGGACCTGGTTCTACCAAATGGCTGTCAAAATCACCTACGCTAGGTTCAAAAACATGGAGCAACTCCCCATTCTCATCCAACAGCGGATTCCAATGGATCCCGTCAATGGAACTTGCGAGATTCACAAATAATTCTCCCCAGTACATCCAGTATTGATCCATGATCTTTTTTGCAATAAGGCGCCCATTGACCAATTCGGTGACCACAGAACCTGATTTGCTCCAGGTATTCAGAAATTTGCCGTTATAGGCGTTTTCAAACACCGGGCCTTTCTTAGTCCAATTTCTGAGATCATCAGAGGTGGCGACCGACAGCCTGGCCACATCCTTATTCCAGCTGGTGTACATCATTATATAAGAACCATCCGGTAATTCTACCACACGCGGGTCTTCCACGCCTCCCGGGTGATCCCATTTGGCAAAGGCATCCTTATCAGGAAAGAGCACAGGATCAGGGAATTTATCAAAGGAAATTCCATCTGTACTGTATGCAAGGCCTATTCTTGATGTTCTTCCTCCTAAAATGGCTGCGGGATTATCTTCAGCCCGGAACAATAGGAAGACCGTATCATTGCGTACTATGGCTCCCGGATTAAAGACATCAGCTTTTTGCCATTGTACTTTTTGCTGATCTAAGGGATTTAAGAAAATGGCTGTACTATCTGCCTGCAGAATAGGATTGGTTGCGGGCTTTTCAAAACCCAGTAACCAGGGTTCTTGTGCCATAAGGGAAGAACTATGTAAGACTAAGAAGATCAGTAACAATTTTGGTAGATTTCTCATGCGTATGAGTTAAATTATATGGTTGGCTGAAGTAGGTTCCCAGTTCTGATGTCTGGTCGGGAATTCTCACTTATTGAAAGATACGTCTTTTTGGGATTATCCTTACTTTTAGGACCATAAAAGGAGCTTTATCCATAATCTATTTTAACATTGAAGAAAATTCTATTCCTACTGGTTCCTGTTTTTGTTATCTGTAGTTGCAGGCAGAAAGTGAAGGAGTCTGTTGCCCCACCAATCTCAGAACTGCCGGGAATAGTTCAGGATTCCATACGCCCTGAGGTAACTCCTGAAGCTCCTTCGCTTGATGATGTATCTGATACTACCTTCATAAGACTGGCCGATTACAGTAATGACTTTTCGTATGATTTGAGGTACGCAACAGCGAATAATTTTTTAAAGACCAAAGTATACGATTGTGCGGAATGTTACACAAGGAGTAAGACCGCCAAGGCCCTGATAGCGGCTAATAGGGTTCTGAAAAAGAAAGGGTATCGCATTAAATTCTTTGATTGTTACAGGCCAAATTCTGTACAGTATAGGATGTGGGAGATTTTTCCAAACCCTCAGTATGTAGCTAATCCTGTAAAAGGATCTATTCATAACAGGGGAGGTGCAGTAGACATTACACTGGAAACACTTGATGGAAGAGAATTGAATATGGGTACTGATTTTGACTTTTTTGGAAGAGAGGCCCATCATGATCATTTGGAACACCCTGAAGAAGTGCTGCAAAACAGGAGGTTGTTGAAGGAAGTCATGGAGGCCCATGGCTTTTGGTCTATCCGAACGGAATGGTGGCATTATAATCTAGGTAGTGCATCCAAAGACCCGGTAGCCAACTTCAACTGGGATTGTCCGTAGTTCGGATTATATTTTATGGCATTGAATACATATGCGCACTCCTTCACTGTCCGTAGTAAAAAATAAGTACACATCTCCACCATCTAAAATGTTGTATTGTTTCCTCAGTTGAGCTACCGTTTCGGGGAAATTTCTTGTGGTGATATTGGCCTTTTTTCCATTCCAGACCTTCAAATTCTTCTTGCTGTAAGGTAAAATCTTCACAATCTCAAAACTTCTACCGGGGAATTCTCGCAGGGTATTGGATGTGTAGAGATGGGAATGTTCCTGTAATTTACATAACCCCAGTGAAGCGCCCAATATCTTAAATCCACCCGCTTTAAGCAGGGCTGCATTTGGCTCATATAAATATCGCAATGGTTTTGAAAAATGGCTTATGGCCTGCTTTTCCTCTCGCCAATGGAAGTTAAACACTTCATTTCCTTTCTTGCTAAGGTTTATCGTTTTTATAGGAATGTCTTTAGGAGCAGTACTGTTCTTAAGAATCCAAAGTAATTCCTTCACTTCGTTATTAACGGCTACAACATGCAGCTCATGCACCTGTTTAAGTTCAAGAATCCCGGCGGTAATATCGAGCAGGGGAGAGGTCTTAAGCAACAGCTGGTCTGTCCGTGAAAAAATAAGATCGAGGTGCTTAGTAATATCCGGGGTGCATTCATCAAGTTTATATACCTTGTTTTTAGAGATGTCTCTTCTACTCGGATCCACATAGATCCAATTGAATTTCAACCTGCTATTCTCTAAGAAATCTATACCATCTATACAGTGTGTTTCCATATTGTCAATTCCCAATTTTGAGCTATTATGGGAAACAATTTTGCATAATTCAGTATCCCATTCGCAATGGTAGACCCTGGTCATTTTCTGGCAAAAAAAATAGGCATCAACACCAAAGCCACCGGTTAGGTCTGCGAGTGTATTTCCGTTCACCAAATTGGATTTGTATCTGGCCGTTATTTCGGAGGAGGTCTGTTCTATATGCAACTTATTAGGGTAGTAAATTCCGGCTGCGTTGTACCAGGTGGGCAACTTGGAAAGTGCCTTTTTTTTACTTTCGATCTGCTGTACCAACTCCTTTTGTGAAATTCCCTCAAAAGTAGGCTTTGAAAGCAGAACTGACAGGATGTCAGCATTTAAATTATTTTCTATAAATACCTGTACACCAGTATTTAATATATTTTTATTCAAACTAACACTATAAATTTTGAGTAAGTTGCTTTACGATCTTATTATCGGATAAAAACTCCTTTAAAATGACTTTTATGGCGGTATATCCAGGCACCGCTACGATCAGTCCAAGGACTCCAAAAAGTAATCCGGCAATAATAATAACCAGGAAAATTTCTAGGGGATGCGACTTCACACTGCTGGAAAAAATAAAGGGTTGTGAAAAGAAGTTATCGATCAATTGGCCTATCACAAAACCAATAAAAACATAGCCGGTAGTAGGTAAAATAACAGTTGTGAAATCGGCTCCAAGATTGGAAGTCATGGACAGGATCACCATGATCACCGCACCGATGATGGGCCCCACATATGGAATCACATTGAACAGGGCGCAAAGGAATGCAATCACAATGGCATTTGGGATGCC
>JAHEHU010000225.1 GCA_024639765.1 Eudoraea sp. | reverse complement strand
TCATGGGGCTTATATTGCTGGTATAAAAAGTCTCACCATAGGCTGCTTCTGAAAACCTTCTATCACCTGCCGGACATAAATGACCCCTGTCATATCCTGAGTTCTTATAATTTCGCCAATCCGCAGAATGTGAGGCCACTTTGGGATCTTCAATGAAATATGGTCTTTTCCTATCGTCTGATGTTAAATGAGATCTCTTTAGTTCATATACAACCCATTCTGCCTGTTCTTCAGATTCATTATAAGAAAGCCCGTAATAGTTATGAAATATCACCGCTCCAGTTGTTGAAGAAGGAAGTATATATGCAGGAATGGTCTTTCCTGTTTCATTGATTACTTCTGAGGCACTATTTTGCCAAAAATAGTTATCAATAGCCCAAAAAAGCAACATGGTAAATAGCAGTAAGACCGTATATATAATTCGGTCTTTATTTACTGATCTCATAAGAAGATTATACGTTGTGTTATGACCGAACTAAAATACGTCAATTTTAAGGAGGAAGCCCTACCTTTATGATGTAAGGATGACAAAGAAATACGACTATTGAATGGACGTACCCAATACTAATTTTTTAAAAAACAATTACAAATGCTCACTTGGAAAGATGTTATACATTACTCGGTAAGTGGTAATCCCGCTCCGGATCAGAGGGTTGAAAAAACGGAAGCTGAATGGAAAGAACTTCTAACTCCTGCACAGTTCAGAATAGCGCGTCAAAAAGGGACAGAATCTCCTCATTCAGGAGCACTTTGCAGCATATATGAAGCCGGCAAATATGCCTGTGTCTGCTGTGGCACTCCCCTGTTTGATTCATCGATAAAATTTGATTCAGGTACAGGCTGGCCCAGCTTTACTCAGCCTATCAAAGAAAATGCAATACAATATAAGAAAGACAGTTCTTATGGCATGGTAAGGGTAGAGGTAATGTGTAATAGTTGTGATGCTCATTTAGGGCATGTTTTTCCTGATGGACCCAAACCAGGCGGATTGCGATATTGCATTAATTCCGAGTCTATGGAACTCTTAAAAGAAGCTAAGATAAATGAGTGATAAAAATTATGAAGTAGCTACTCTTGGTGGCGGATGTTTCTGGTGCACAGAAGCTGTTTTTCAGGAAGTAAAAGGGATATTAAAGGTGGTATCGGGCTATACTGGCGGTAACGCACCTGGCAGACCAACCTACAGGGAGGTTTGTTCTGGTTTAACAGGGCATGCCGAAGTAGTGCAGATCACCTACGATCCGGGTATACTTTCTTACTACGATCTTTTGGTGATCTTTATGACCACCCACGATCCTACCACTATGAATCGGCAGGGTGCAGATGTGGGCACTCAATACAGATCTGTGATCTACTATCACAATGCGGAACAGCAAGGGACCGCAGAAAAAGTCATTGAGGAGTTGGCAGATTCCTTTGACGGCCCAATTGTAACAGAAGTGAGCCCCTTGGCCACTTTCTATGAGGCAGAAGAATACCATCAGGATTATTACAAAAATAATTCGAGCCAGGGATATTGTAGTTTTGTGATCACTCCAAAACTTCAAAAATTGCGCAAGCAGCACCTGGATAAATTAAAAACGACTACGTGACTTATTACGTAAAGGAATAGAATTATACGTGTTTTTGATCCATAAAAAAAGGGCCCTAATTAGGGCCCTTTGACATATAAATACCTTTAGTTATCCCTTAACGTGAGCTAACTTCTCATTCTTTATATTATTGATCTTTAGATCCCTAAGTACGTTGATAGCTTCTTCAATATAAACGTCCTTGGCCAGATTTATGTGCCAGCGATTCCTTTTTTCTCGCAATACAGAATCTTGTGTGAACAACTCCTGCTCATATTTTAGTGATTCAAAAGTGAGTTTAGAATCGTATTCGGATAGCTGTTTGAAATAATCTGATTTGGCCCTGCTTTCTTTGTCGCGCGCCTTGTAAAGATCATAGTTCAACGGCATAGAGGTTTCATCTTGCTGCTCCTTTAACCATTTGGCATTTTCCTCAATAAGTTTTATCTGTGGATTGGAGGCAATACGTTTGTTACTTTCCTCCAGGGTTTTTTTGTAATCGATATACCCATCCCAAACCTCGTACTTGGCAGGTTCTATCTTATCCCAATTCAGGGCGGTGGCCTGACCTTTTTCACCCAAAACAATGTAACGGTAGCGATCCGGGATCACGACATCACTCTTAACACCCTCCAACTGATTGGATTCACCATTGACTCGATAGAATTTCTGAATGGTTACTTTAATAGCCCCAAGGTCTCCGTATTCATTTACGTGAACCACATTCTCCAAAGGATACATTGTTTGTACCGTACCTTTCCCAAAGGTCTGGTTACTTCCTATGATAATAGCTCTTTTATAATCTTGCATTGCCGCAGCAAGGATCTCAGAAGCGGAGGCTGAAAATTCATTCACGAGAATAACCAAAGGTCCATCCCATTGAATTCTTTCATCCTTGTCATCATAGACCATCTTATCATTATCAGAAGCACGCACTTGAACTACTGGTCCGTCTTTTATAAATAAGCCGGCCATATCAATAGCGGTCCTCAGTGAGCCTCCTCCATTATCACGAAGGTCGAGGATCAGTCCTTCTATACCCTCTTCTTTTAAACGTTCTATTTCTTTGGCCACATCACTTGCAGCGTTTTTATCTGCATAATCTTTAAAATCTGCATAAAAACCCGGAAGGTGGATCAAACCAAATTTTTCATCCTTCTTGATCACTTTGGCAGATTTGGCATATTGTTCTTCCAGCTCTACAACATCTCTGACAATGGCCACTTCCTCAATGGTACCATCTATTTTTCGAACAGTAAGGTATACTGTGGTACCTTTTGGTCCTTTAATTAGTGTCACCGCATCATCTAATGGCATTCCCACAATATTTACCGGATTCTCATTGGCCTGACCTACTTTGATGATCTCGTCCCCTACTTCCAGCAACTGGCCTCTCCATACCGGACCACCTGAAATAATTTCAATGATCTTTGCCCCTTCAGGTTCTGGTTGGAGCCGGGCTCCTATACCTTCAAATCGTCCGGATATTTGGCGGTCAAAACCGTCTTTGGCCTCGGGTGCAAAATACGCTGTATGCGGATCGAATTTATCTACAATGGTATTGATATATTGTACAAATCGATCCTTACGCTCCAGCTGATCTACATAGTCAAAATACTCCATTAATTGACTACGCGTTACATCTCTGGATTCTTTTTCTATCTCCTTCATTGAGAGAGATGCATATTTAGGATCGTCCTCTTTCTTTTGGATCTCGTCTTTTAATTTGGAGTCGAATGTATTGAGGGTCCAAAATTTCAGTTGTTTTCTCCACCGTTCCTTAAGTTCTGACTTTGAACCGGTAAATGGTCTGTTGTCGTAATCAGAATTGATATATTCCTCTACGGTATAATCAAAAGGTTCATCGAGTACCTCCTTTATGATCACCTTAACCTCATCCATACGCAGCGTATAGCGTTCATGTACAAGATTAAAAAAGGAAATATCAGTATTTTTAATCTGATCGTCGATCTGAAACTTATACTGTTCGAAATCCCTTATATCCTGTGCCTGAAAGTAGCGCTTGGTGGGGTCTAGCACATCAATAAAATCTTCAAATACACTCACGGAAAAATCATCATTGATTTCTTTTGGAGCATAATGACCCTTTTCGAGGATATAGGTTATAATGTCTAATAGAAGCTTGTCCTTATCATTGTTTTCAAAGGTCTTATTGGTAAAACTACAAGACGCGATGGCAATAAGGACGGTTAAAAAGCCTAACACAAGGTTCTTTTTCATGTATACAAATTTTTCATTGGGTATTGCTGACATCCTGAAATGTCCTTTAAACCCTTACTTCATTATAATATTTAAATCCCTAAGATATAGAAAAAACCATGCCATAAAAGCCCCCTGGCTATAATTTTTTGTTAAAGGCTATCCGAGGTAATCCTGAGTAAAAACGTATTTTTACGCTCTAAAGTATACGGTATGAGTAAACCTTTGATCCTGGTAACCAATGATGATGGTATTACAGCTCCCGGTCTGCGCATACTTGTTAAGAGTATGCAGGAGCTTGGAGAGGTCGTTGTGGTTGCTCCAGACAGCCCTCAATCTGGTATGGGACATGCCATAACACTTGATAATACCCTCTATTCAAAAAGAGTGATCATAGATGCCACAGAAGGAGCTGCCAAAGAATACAGCTGCAGTGGTACGCCTGCAGATTGTGTAAAACTGGCGCTACAGGAGTTGTTAGACAGAAGACCTGATATTTGTATCAGTGGCATAAATCACGGCTCCAACGCCTCTATCAATGTAATTTATTCCGGTACTATGAGTGCAGCCATTGAAGCCGGAATTGAAGGAATCCCTGCTATCGGGTTTTCTTTATGCGATTATTCATGGGAAGCAAATTTTGACCCTGCACAAGAGGCCATTAAAAAAATTGTGTCTGAAGCACTTCAAAATGGTATTCCAAAAGGCGTGGTGCTCAATGTAAATATTCCTAAAGTAGCCCCCGGAGAACTGAAGGGAATTAAAGTTTGCAGACAGGCCAGAGCTAATTGGAAGGAGAAATTTGACAAACGTACGAATCCTTCAGGCAAGGATTATTATTGGCTTACCGGGGAATTTCAACTCCTGGACAAGGGGGAAGACACTGATGAATGGGCGCTGTCTCAAGGGTATATATCCGTAGTGCCAACACAGTTCGATCTAACGGCACATCATACTATTCAAGATATTAATACATGGGATTTAGATGAATACTAAAAAAGAAGTAATCATAGGTTTTGCAGTGGGAATCATAGCCAACGCCATAGGTACCCTGCTCTATATACTGCTATTCTCAGACTTTGGTATAAAAGAAACTTTTGAAATTGCTGATGCTCAGGGGTATTTAGGCAGCTTATTGGCCCTGGGTGCCATACTCAACCTGGTTGCCTTTTTTGCATTCCTACGATTGAGAAGAGACCAACGAGCTAAAGGAGTTCTTGTGGCCACGTTGCTTACAGCTCTTATCATATTATACTACAAGGTATTCTGAAATGAAATATTACATCATAGCAGGAGAAGCATCTGGGGATCTGCATGGATCTAACCTTATAAAAGCATTAAGGACAGAGGATCCGGAAGCCAACATCCGTTGTTGGGGTGGTGATCTGATGGAAAAGGCCGGAGGTACGCTGGTAATGCACTATAAGGAATTAGCCTTTATGGGTTTTTCTGAAGTTCTTGGAAATCTACGAAAGATCTTTAAGAACCTTGCCTTTTGCAAACAAGATATAGATCGCTTTCAACCAGACGTGGTAATCTTTATTGATTTTTCCGGATTTAATTTAAGGATTGCCTCCTGGGCAAAGCAACACGGGTACTATACCAATTATTACATCTCACCCCAGGTCTGGGCCTCCAGGGCCGGTAGAATTAAAAAGATCAAAACATCCATAGATGCCATGTATGTGATCCTTCCTTTTGAAAAGCAATTTTATGAGGAGAAATATAAGTACCCGGTAGATTTTGTAGGTCACCCCTTACTAGACGCCATTCATTCCCAACCTTTTATTAAAACTGATACATTTAAAGAGGAACATGGACTAGATCCCGAAAAGAAGATCATTGCATTGCTTCCAGGAAGTCGTAAGCAGGAAGTGGAAAAAATGTTATCTATAATGCTTTCGGTATGCCCAGAATTCCCGCAATATCAATTCGTCATTGCGGGCGCCCCTAGTTTGGATGATACATTTTACAAGCCATTTCTAAAAAATGCTCAGGTCCACTATGTTGCCAATAAGACCTACATGCTATTGCATTGTGCGCATGCAGCATTAGTAACAAGCGGAACTGCCACTCTTGAAACCGCGCTGTTTAAAGTGCCCCAGGTAGTTTGTTATAAAGGGAGTTGGGTATCCTATCAAATAGCGAAGCGTATTATTACATTAAAATATATTTCGCTAGTCAACCTCATCATGGACAAAGAAGTGGTAAAGGAACTTATTCAAAGTGACCTGAACTCAGCGGCTCTTACGCGCGAGTTAAAAGAAATATTATCCGGTCCAAATCGCGATATCATGATAAATAATTACGAGCTCCTTGAGAAGAAATTGGGAGGTCCCGGGGCCAGTGAAAATGCAGCTAAAAAGATCGTGGCATCTTTAAAAAATACTCCTAAATAAGGGAATTCCTTACCCCTCAGGATCCTCAAATATCCTATTATCAGCCTTCAGAGTGCAAAGCGACTTCAGAAATAATCCTTAATTTTGACAGAAGGATGCTCCTATCTTCGTAACCTATGATGCACAAAATTCTTTGGATAGCCCTGTTTCTCAGTATCGTTTCTTGTGGGGTGGTTAAGAAAAAGACCACTTATGGAAGTCAGCGTACGATTACCGTTGATGCGAAGGAAAACGAAACGCATGATGAGGGGGAAACCAGTGATGAGGGATCTCTTGAGGAAGGGCTTCCCGAAGCAGATATTACCCTTGAAAAATCTGAGGATATTATTGATACTGCCCTGAGTTATTCCGGCGTGCGTTATAAATATGGAGGTACTACACGGAAAGGGATGGACTGTTCTGGTCTTCTTTACATTTCCTTTATGGAGCACGACATTTATCTACCGCGAATGTCTTTCTATATGGCCAATGAAGGCAAGCGTATTGATCTGAAGGACGTGACAAAGGGAGATCTGTTATTCTTTACCACTTCAAAACGGAGAAAAAGAATAAATCATGTAGGTCTTGTGGTCGCCATTGATGGTGAGGAGATCAAATTTATTCATGCAACCTCCTCTAGAGGGGTCATAGTCTCTTCGCTTCAGGAAGGGTACTGGAATTATGCCTTTGTAAAAGCTACCCGGATCCTATGAAATGAAACCCTACGATTTTATCTCGGTAAAACTAAGTATTGCCTTAATTTTAGGTATTCTCATTGGTCGTTCTCTCAACTTGTCTATTGTCTCTGCCTTTCTGATCTTAGGCATTTCCTTATTTCTTGTAGCAGCACTCTATGTATTTGAGTCTTATAGGAAGGGGATTTATTATGGCCTTAGCATCTTTCTGGCTACGGTTACCCTGGGCATTTTAGTTGTTTCTTTGGCACAACCCAAACTCTGGCCAGATCATTATTCAAATATAGAATTATCTGAAGATGGTCTGTGGGAGTTAAAACTGGCACGGGTCCTAAAATCGAGTGCTTTTTCTGAAAGATACTTATTTGAAGTGCGTTCCTTAAATGGAAAAGCATCCCGGGGAACGCTGTTAGCAACTACTAAGAAAGATGCTCGCCTTTTAAGATTTGAAGGAGATGACATGCTACTTTTTTGGGGGCCTGTTCGCCCCATCTCCCCTCCTGCCAATCTGCATCAATTTGCCTATGATGAATATATGGAAACGCAGGGTGTTTATGATCAGATAGCAGTAAAGGCAGCCAATATTCTCAAAAGATCAAAGGGTGAATTTACAGTAAGAGGAAAAGCTGCATTATTTCAATCATTCATCCTCCGGGCATTGGAAAGAACTTCCTTAGAAAGTGAAGAACTGGGTGTTCTGCAAGCGATACTTTTAGGACAAAGGAACAACCTGGATGAGGGTATTTATGAAGATTACAAAAATGCCGGTGCGGCACACATACTCGCAGTATCCGGACTTCATATTGGCATCTTATTGCTCCTGCTTCAGCTGCTCTTAAGCCCATTAAAGGCACTACGTCACGGGAGATTAATACTCATGGGACTGGCTGTTTTGGTATTGTGGGGCTATGCCTTTTTCACTGGTCTCTCCCCCTCTGTTGTACGCGCGGTTACCATGTTTTCCTTTGTGGCCTATGCCCTGTTTTTGAATCGGCCAACCAATATTGTAAATATTCTGGCCTTGTCTGTCTTTACTATCTTGCTTATTAACCCCATGTGCCTGTTCCAAGTGGGGTTTCAGATGAGTTATGCCGCTGTATTTGCAATTGTATGGATCTACCCTATTTTAATGAAAGTATACAATCCCGGGAATTGGTTCCTTAAAAGGACCTGGCAACTTTTTTCTGTAAGTCTTGCTGCTCAGGCGGGTGTACTTCCAATTTCCATATTCTATTTCCATCAATTTCCGGGACTCTTTTTTATCTCTAATCTACTCATAGTCCCTTTTCTCGGGATCGTACTGGGATTCGGAATTCTTGTGATCATCCTTTCAGCTATTGAAATGTTGCCAAATATGGTCGCTGTTTGTTACAATTTACTTCTTAAAACCATGAATATGGTGGTGCAGTATGTTAGCCGGCAAGAACAATTTATATTCGATGGGCTTTCCTTTGACGTAGTAAGCCTTGTACTTGGCTACGTCCTCCTTTATTTTATCATTATCGGAATACGAGAACGAAGATTTAAATGGGTGCTAGGTATTGCCATCTGTGTCCTCAGCCTTCAACTATGGACACTCCACAGAGCTTTTAAGAGTTCACAAACAGAGCGTATTGTTATTGTTCAGCAAATAGGGAACACCGCACTCCTCTATCAGAATGGAAGAGTACTTTGGGCAATGTCCCATGATAGGAAACGTCTGTCTGCCCTAATAAAGAACTATGCCGTAAAGGAATTCATGAATTCTATACAATATGATAGCATTCCAAATGCGTTTCGTTTTGATGGTCATCAATGGCTAGTGATCGATAGTAATGCGGTTATACCTCCAAATATAACCAAGCCATTAACTCTTTTAATGACCCAATCCCCCAAAGTACATATGGAGCGATTACTTGCTGGCACACATCCTGAAATGGTCATCGCAGACGGCAGTAATTATCCTGCTGACGTTACCCGCTGGA
Organism: Eudoraea sp.; assembly: GCA_024639765.1. Classification (GTDB taxonomy): domain Bacteria; phylum Bacteroidota; class Bacteroidia; order Flavobacteriales; family Flavobacteriaceae; genus Muriicola. The sequence continues at coordinate 35,509 of JAHEHU010000225.1, read as the reverse complement.
AAAAGAGTTGTGAAAAATTAGGACTGCCATTCTATTCCACAAGTGAAGAAGGAGCATATCTGTTGCAAACCAAATAAACCTATCTAATTCCGTGCATCATCCTTTTAAGCGGCCTGTTTAGAACAATTGAAATAAGGCCTAGTAATACACAAAGTACCGTAAAGATCAGGAAAAAGCTGCTCAGGGAATACTCTGCAGTGATCTCATCTATCATTCCCCCAAGTTTTCCTGCTAATTTTTGTCCAATTGCGATCGCCAGGTACCAGATCCCGAACATGAATCCGATCATCCTGGGAGGAACCAATTTACTCAGATAGGAAAGTCCTACAGGAGAAACACAAAGCTCACCCATGGTAATCAAAAGATAGGCAAAGATCAAATATATCATACTGACAGAGGCTGTTGCTGCCCCTTGCGGAATACTTAAGGTACCAAATACGAGCACCGCGAATCCCAGTCCTTGCAAGATAAGCCCTATACCGTATTTGTGAGCGGCACTGGGGTTGTATTTGCTTTCCCACCAGCGAGAGAACAAGGGTGCCAGGGTGATGATAAAAAAAGAATTTAAAATCGCGAACCAACTCGCCTCTACCTCATTCCCTTCCTGGGCAAACTTTTCGTAGAGACGAAACAACAAGAGTCCCCAAATACCCAAAAATGCAACTCCCAGGGCAATGTTAGAAAAAGGGATCCTGGTGTAGGTCTTTTTAAAAAGCAGATACAATACCCAGGTGATGATCATCATTGGTACTGTCGTAAGCAGTGCATCAATGATCTTAAAGATCAACGAAGCGGAGCCGGTAAGTGTTCTGTCTGTATAATCTCTGGCAAAGATGGTCATGGTGCCGAGGTTCTGCTCAAAAGTGGCAAAGAAAAACACGGTAAAAAGCCCGAAAATAGATACTGCAAAGATCCTGTTACGCACCAACTTGGTATACCTTAAGGTACGGCTAATGATAAGGATCAGAAATATGATTAATGCAATTATGACAGTTGCATTAGACCCATCGATCCCAAAAAGGGTATAATTAAGAAAATTGATATTCTCTATTTTTGAAAGTGGGTCATTAAAAAGGTACAACAGCCCTCCTAAGGAGGAAAGGATAATTAAGATATAATCCAGGATTGTAAATGGGTTGCGTTTTTCTTCTACTTCCAACTCTTCAGCATCAACATTGTCATTTATTTCTGAGGCCTTCAAAGGTTTGTCCCCTATTTTACCGAAGAGAGGGCTAGCAAGCCAGAATTGAAGCATGCCAAGGAACATAAAGATCCCTGCTAAACCAAATCCCCAGGACCAGCCATAATTTTCAGCCAGGTATCCGCAGAGCATCATCCCAAAAAAAGCTCCTGCATTTACCCCCATATAAAAGATAGTATAGGCACCATCCTTTTTAGATTCTTTACCACGGTACATCTCAGATATAACTGAAGTGATATTCGGCTTAAAAAAACCGGTCCCTATTATCAGTAGTCCGAGACCAGCATAGAGAGACCAAACCGTTTCCAGGGCCATACAGGCGTGTCCAAGGGTCATCACAGCACAACCTATGATGATTGCCTTCTTATACCCTATTAGTTTGTCCGCTACATACCCTCCAAGAATAGGAGTTAAGTATAAAAGGGAAGCATAGGTGCCAATGAGGGCCAGCGCATGTTCTCGTGGCCATTCCCAACCCGGATTATCACCTATGATCGGTGCGGTAAGAAACAACACCAATAGAACACGCATTCCATAGAAGGAAAAGCGTTCCCACATTTCTGTAAAGAACAATACAAATAGTCCGGCCGGATGACCGAGCACTCTGTCTTTGAAAAGATTCTCAATATCCGTATTCATTGGTCATACTTTGGTTGTTTGAAAATAGTTTACTTCCTTTTGAAAAGGTAAGAAAGTAAGATTGTGAACTAGTGACTCATGTCCCGTTCTTCTTCCTCAGCTCTATGAGTAAGTCGTTTCAACGGTTTAAGAATAGTGATCACTAATAATCCAAAGACCACGCAAAAAATCGTGATCCCCGCAAAAATGTTTAGTTCTCCAGCTTCTGAAGCCGATTCTCCAATTAATCCTGCTACTTTATTTCCCAAGCCGGTCGCCGCAAAATAGACTCCCATCATAAGTGCACCATACCTAACAGGTGCTAATTTAGTGATAAACGAAAGTGCTACCGGAGAAGCACATAATTCTCCTATTGTATGGAAAAGATATGCTAATGCCAACCAATATAGAGCCGACTTACCAAGCGTTTCGTATTGCATGGAAGCAAATACCATAAACACAAAGCCCAGACCCATAATGATGACACCATTGGCCATTTTAAAAAGTGACGATGCTTCTTTTCCTCTGTGTTTCCACCATAGCCAGAAATTTGCTACAGGCACTGCAAACACTATAATATAAAAAGGATTAAAGAATTGAAAAGCCGCAGCAGGGATCTCATACCCAAATACAAAACGATCCGTTCTGTTCTCAGCGTATAAATTCATGAGGCCACCTGCTTGTTCAAAAGCACCCCAAAAAACGATCACTATTATGAACGAAAGTAAAAGTACCAAATAACGGTCCTTTTCAACTTGGGATCTAAGGTCTTCGTAAATGGTGAACATCATACCTATCACCACCGCCAGAAAAATGAAGAAAATAATATACGCGATCTTTTGATCCCCTATAAAATACCAGGCTGCAATACTCGAAATAACCGCCAACAACAGCGTAATGGTTAGAGGTCTAGTGGCACTAAATTGTTGAACAAAGATGTCTTTGATAGAAACATCATCGCTGCTGGCTTCAATCTCTTTAGGTTTATTGCCAACTGTAATCAGATATTTCTGACCGGAAAGATAAATTACCTGTCCCAACACCATCCCTACAGCGGCTAGGCCAAAACCGGCATGCCAACCCCACTGATCAGCTACCCAGGCAACCACCAAGGCTGCGAGGGCCGCACCCGTATTGATCCCGATATAGAAAATAGAAAATCCTTTATCTCTTCGTTCATCACCCTGCTTGTACAAGCCTCCTACCAAGGTAGAAATATTTGGTTTTAGCATCCCTACACCTGCAATGATAAGTCCCAATCCCGTATAGAATGCCCACATGACCTCTACAGATAGGATACCGTGGCCCGCTACCAGCAAAAACCCACCAATCATAACGGCTCGTTTCTGCCCAATGATCTTATCTGCTATGATGCCGCCTGGAATGGATGCAACATAAACCAACATGGTATACCATCCATAAAGAGACAATGCCTCTCCATCTAACCATCCTAATCCAGGATTATCTCCCCTGGTCTGTGCTGTGAGGTAAAGTACCAGAATACCCCGCATTCCATAGTAGGAAAAACGTTCCCACATTTCGGTCATAAACAGAATATAGAGGCCTGTTGGATGCCCAAAAAGTTCTTTTTGATGAGCTGGTTTTGTCGTTGCCATAATTATTTAATGGTTAGGTTAAAGATTCTCTTTGATGAAATTGGTCATTTTGGTGTACAATTGAAGGCGTGTATTGCCTCCTGAAATTCCATGGCTCCTATCCGGATAGATAGCCCAATCGAATTGTTTATTAGCCTGAACCAATGCCTCAATCATTCGCATACTATTCTGCACATGCACATTGTCGTCACCGGAGCCATGTACTAATAAATATTTTCCTTTTAACAAATGCGGAAAGGTCAACGGACTATTCTGGTCGTATCCACTGGGATTTTCCTGCGGCGTCTGCATAAACCGTTCCGTGTATACCGTATCATAAAAGCGCCAGCTTGTCACCGGTGCCACGGCGATTGCCATTTCAAAAGTATCATTGCCTTTCAGGATACAATTAGAGGCCATAAATCCTCCGTAACTCCATCCCCAGATGCCGGTCCTGTCCTCATCAATGAAATCATATTCGCTGAGTTTTTTAGCTACAGCGATCTGATCCTCTACTTCATATTTTCCTAATTCCTTATAGGTCATCTTTTTAAAATCACGCCCCTTTAATCCTGTGCCACGCCCATCTACGCAAGCTATTATGATACCTTCCTGGGCCAGCATCTGATGCCAATAATCATTACTTCCAAACCAGCGGTTGGCCACTTGTTGAGACCCCGGACCGCTGTATTGAAATAGAAATAGCGGATACTTTTTTGTAGCATCAAAGTCGGCCGGTTTCACCATCCACATATTAAGGTCGTGCCCATTGATGTTTATAGTAGAGAATTCTTTCGGACTGGTCTTATACTGAGAAAGCTTTTCGGATAGTTCCGCATTATTTAAGATGTCTTTTACCTTCTCCCCAGTGGCGGCTTTGTGAAGGGTGTACTCATATGGGGTGCTGGCACTGGAAAAAGTATTGATGAAATAGGAGAAATTTGTGCTAAAGGCTGCACTATTAGTTCCTGTTTTCTCAGTTAGTCTTTTCTTGTTCCTTCCATTGGTCTTAATGCTATAGACATCCCTGTTGATAGATCCGTTTTCTGTACTTTGATAAAAAACGGTTTTCTTCTTTGGATCAAATCCATAATAATTGGTCACTTCCCAGGGCCCTTTGGTAAGTTGCGTTTTTAGCGAACCGTTTGCATTATGCAGATAGATATGATTATATCCGTCCTTCTCACTGGTCCATATAAAACTGTCATCTTCTAAAAAGGTCAAGTTATCTGTTATATCCACGTAGGCAGCGTCTTGTTCCTCCAGCAATAAGGATACAGAGGCGTCCCTGGCATTTACCGTATACACCTTAAGGTGATTCTGGAGACGATTCAAGGTCTGGACACTAAGTTCATCGTCGTTGTTCTTCCATTTTAACCTTGGAACATAGTAGGTTTCAGGCAATGAAATATTTGTGGTTGATTTTTTCGCAAGGTCGTACAAATGCAGTGTTACGGTGGAATTATCTTCGCCAGCCTTCGGATATTTAAACCGATATGGAGAAGGATATAAGTCAGCTCCGTATACATCCATAGAAAACTCTGGTACTGCTTGCTCATCGAACCGCAGAAAGGCAAGCATGGTGCTGTTAGCGTTCCAGTCAAAGGCCCTCACGAAACCAAATTCCTCTTCATACACCCAATCGGTTACCCCATTGATAATTGCATTTATTTCCCCATCTGAGGTTACTTGATCTGTATTGCCGGTGGTTAGATCCAGAATAAAAAGATCGTTCGCAAATACATATGCTATTTTATTTCCGTCTGGTGATAACAAAGGCACCATGATCTTGTTATCCGCTATTTTGATGGCAGACCCGGATGCAATATCATAGACATAGTATATGGCTCTTCTGGAATACCTGTAGATAGATTCTACTTCAGTTGCCAATAAAATTTTAGATTCATCCTCATTAAAACTGTATGACGTAAAATAAGGAATCCCATTGGCCGGAGATGAGGCCAGTATGGTCTCTGTCTGTTCCAGGGTCTCATATTTATATTTTACAATACTACTTGTTCTATTGACCCTGTTAATATCAAGCAAGGTATAGTGATTTCCATCATTCATAGACCTCAATGCATCCATTCCTCTGGTGGAAAATGCACCTTGCCAAATTTCTTCAAGTGAAATATTTTTCTGTTGCGTATGAACAAGGGTAGTTGCCAAGAGAAAAAGCAACAGTAGCAGGTATTTTTTCATTCTGAGTGTTTGTTTAGATTCAAACCATCAAGTTTACTAATATTTTCCCAAAAAAAATAACTTTCCACTATGCAATTGGCCAGCTGCTGCTTTACTTTTTGGGCAATTATACTAGTAGTAACCTCAAATTTGTTCCATATGGGTATCAAAGGAAATACTGTCAATATCACTATCTTTACCCGCATAACGTTACTATCATGCCCTCACCTATTGAAGGATTTTCAAAGCTTTCGAAAGAAGAAAAAATACAATGGATCGCTGAACATTATACCCATGATCCTGTGGGTAGTAGTTCTCTCATAAAAACGTACTGGAATACCGATGCTGCACTGCAACAATTGCACGATGAATTCATTGAAAATACACTTACCAATTTCTACCTCCCATTAGGCGTTGCCCCTAACTTTCTGATCAATGGAAAACTATATGCAATCCCTATGGCCATTGAAGAAAGTTCTGTGGTTGCTGCCGCGAGCAAAGCAGCTAAATTTTGGTTATCCCGGGGTGGCTTTACTACCAAAGTTCTGGGTACTGAAAAAATAGGTCAGGTACATTTTATGTATCAGGGCGATCCTAACAGACTTCGGGCTTTCGTTGATGAGATACAACCACTCTTTTTTAGCGAAACACAGTCTATTACCAAAAATATGGTAGCCAGGGGAGGCGGAATAAAAAAAGTAGAGCTGAGAAATAAAAGTGAGGATTTGAAGGATTACTACCAGTTGCATTGCACCTTTGAGACCCTCGATGCCATGGGGGCCAATTTTATAAATTCGTGCCTCGAACAATTTGCAAAAACAATGCAGCGTGAAGCGAGTACATCAGTCATCCTGCGGCCCGAAGAACGCCATATGGAAATTGTGATGAGCATCCTTTCCAATTATGTTCCCAATTGTATCGTAAGAGCAGAGGTTAGTTGCCCGGTTGAAGATCTGGGTTCTGTAGGTGAAATAGGGCCTCACGAATTTGCTGAAAAAATGGTGAGGGCCATTTCTATTGCTAACATTGAACCCTTTAGGGCGGTTACACATAATAAAGGGATCATGAACGGTATAGATGCAGTTGTTCTGGCTACGGGCAATGATTTCAGAGCTGTTGAAGCCGGCATTCATGCCTATGCCTCCAAAGATGGTAGGTACAAAAGTTTAACCCATGCAAGCCTAGAAAACGAAATATTTCGTTTTTGGATAGAGATCCCACTTGCTCTGGGCACTGTAGGTGGCCTTACCAGCTTGCACCCTCTAGTAAAATTAGGGTTGGAAATATTGCAGAAACCTTCTGCTGAGGATCTTATGGGATTGGTGGCAGTAGCAGGCCTGGCTCAAAACTTTGGAGCCGTTCAATCACTAGTAACCACAGGAATTCAGCAGGGACATATGAAGATGCACCTTCTAAATATTTTGAATCAAATGGGAGCTTCCGATTCGGAAAAAAAGCAACTGGTTGAACATTTCAAAAAACACAGTGCTACTCACAATGCCGTGGTAGATGCCTTAGAGAAATTAAGAAAATCCTCATAAATGAATGTCAGTTACCATAGTAACGGAAAGCTGTTGCTTACGGGGGAATACGCCGTGCTTGACGGGGCTTTGGCTCTGGGCCTTCCTTGCCGTCTGGGACAAGGACTAAACATTCGTGAACATGAAGGAAGTGGATTGATTTGGCAAAGTCTGGACCACAAACAACAATGCTGGTTTGAGACCAAGTTTGAGGCCACCGAATTAATGCATACTGCTCCCCAAGGTAGAACCCGTGATATAAGGGATACCCTTTTGTCTATACTACAGGGTGCCATTGCCTTAAATCCAGATTTTCTGAATCTTTTACAGGGACATACGGCCACTGCAACACTCGAATTCCCCAGAGATTGGGGATTGGGAAGCTCTTCCACACTTATCAATAATATAGCACAATGGGCAGGTGTTGATGCCTATACACTATTATGGAACACCTTTTCAGGTAGTGGGTACGATATTGCTTGTGCACAAAACAAACAACCGCTTACATATCAGTTAAAGGGCCGAAAACCTATTATAGATCTGGTACAGTTTGATCCCCCTTTCACCAAGGACCTTTTTTTTGTACACCTCAACAGAAAACAGAACAGCAGGGAAGGAATTTCGCAATACAAAAATGTGGTGACCAACCAACAGCACTTTTTAGATGAGATATCAACGATCACAAGAGCTGTTGTAGTATGCAGGGATCTTTCAGGTTTTCAGGAATTACTTTTGCGACATGAAGCACTTTTATCTGAGACCATTCAGTGCCAACGAATTCAAGATCAACTATTTCCGGATTTCAAAGGGGTAATTAAAAGCTTAGGTGCATGGGGAGGTGATTTTGTGCTAGCCATGGGTGCAGATCAGATTTCTGAATATTTTATTTCCAAGGGCTACACAACCATACTTTCTTATAATGAACTGGTACTATAAAAAAAGCCCTGGTCTTACAACCAGGGCTCTATGATGAATGTTTCAAGATCTAGTAGAAAATAGACCGATTATCTTCAATCTCAGCTTTCTCTTTTAAGGCATTTACAATACTGTTTGCAACGCTGGAGGCATTGGCCGCCTGTAGGGCATTGGCATAGGTAACATAATTGTCTAGTTCCGGTGCCTCTTCCTTGTTGGTAACTTCGAACATAAACACTCCAGATTCTCCTGCAATAAGCTTTGAAGTATCCCCTGTATTCATTGAAAAAGCAGTTCCCACTACCAATGGTTCTCTTCCCGCCCCCGGTATAGTTGGTGTTTTTACAGTGAGGGCGGTGGCGGTTGAAACGTTTGTATTATTGGATGAAGCCATATCCGCTAGCGTCTTACCTGCATTGGCAGCCTTGATCTTCTCTGCCTTCTTCTTCTTACGAATAATTGGCAAGACGGTTACTGAGGCATCCTCAACATCCATAAGTCCTTTTTTATAGGTAGCCGTTAATTGAACTACCGCATAGCCGTTATTTATATCAAATCTTTTTATGTCCCCTAAATTTGTATCCTCTGCAAAGGCCCATTGTACGATCCTTCTCTGTGCTCCCAATCCGGGCAGGTTTTCGTCCATTGCCTTTAGCCTATTTATGGGCCTAACTACATAGTCGTTCTCCTTTGCAACCTCATTGAGGCTTTGATCAGAATCTACAGCGGCCATTTCAAATTTGGTCGCATCTGTGAACAAGGTATTGATAGTTTCATCGGAAGGTTCAATATCTCTTGTGAGCGTGGCCAGTTGAACCTGATCTCGTTTATCATCTACTTTTACAATATGATACCCAAATTCTGTTTCTACAAGGCCAATATACCCTACCGGGTTTCCAAAGGCAAAATCATTAAATTTTGGGGTCATCACCCCTTCCTGGAAATACCCAAGATCTCCTCCTCTTGGCGCTGAAGGCCCATCAGAATTATCGCGGGCCAACTGTGCAAATACCGCCTCTGGCTTAAGAGCATTGGCTAACACTTCATTAGCTCTTGCTTCTGCCTCTTCCTTAGTTCTTTTTACTTCAGGATTGGCCCGTTCTGCACCTTCATATGTTATCAAAATATGACTGGCTTTCACAGAACCATTCGGTTTCTTAGCCATCATGCGAGATATTTTAAACACCTCTCCGTCTCTGTACGGACCAAAAAGTTCACCAACATTTAAACTCATAAGTGAGTCTGCGAATTGTGCAGGGAGTTCATTTTGGGCCTTAAAGATAGTATCGAATTTAGCGTCGGAATTCCTGTCAAGAAAGGCCGTCACATCTGTCGTGTTTCTGAATCCTGCAATGGTTTCAGTGACATCTCTATCCGCAAAATACTCCTCGGTGTCATCCAGCAAGGCTGTGATAGCTGCTTCAGTAGCTTCCAGGTCAGCAGCTGAAGGCGCTTCTTCAAAGTAAACGAATTGTATGTCCCTGGCTTTTTCCTGGGTGTATTTCTTTTGATTTTCTTTTATGTATGCCTCAATCTCGCTTTTGGTAACTACAATAGAACTGTCTGGTATTGACGCGTAGGGAACCCGTACGTAACGGATATCTACTTTGTTATTTGCCAATTTATAATCGAATTCCCCTTCTTTTAAGGTAGCCCCCATACCGGAACGTATCAGGTTAAAGTACACCTGTTGTTTTGCAGTTTCAATAATGGCTTCTTCATCCTGAAGCCAATCCTCGTATTGCGCCGGAGCATTTATCTTTAATTCCAGAATAAAATCCCTGAATTTTCTTTCATCGAAAATCCCATTTTCATCTACGAACTGAGGATTCTGGGCAAGTCCCGGACTGCTCTTTATCACTTCAATGATCTGATCTTGTTCAATATCGATACCCAGAGAAGCGATTTGTTGATCTAGCAAGGTGCTGCGTTCTACCTGGTTCCAAATACTATTTACCAATTGCATGGAAGAAGCATTTGGCCCACTATTCCTTGAAGCTCGCTCTATCTTCTTGCGGAAAACATCAATAGAAATTTCCTGCCCATTGATCTCACCTACGGAAGAGCCTACTTTTCCTCCAGAAAACCCGTTGCTTGTAAAGATACCCGAGATCACAAAGGCAAATAATGCCATTCCAATGATGAGGATCAGTACTGTAGTTCGTTTCCGAATATTTTCTAAAATTGCCATTTATCAAGATTGTTTAAAATCAGTGGGCGAAATTACCATTTTCCCTTAAATAATAAAAACGAAAAGGCCGCTATCTGTGTGTGGATATTTGCTTAATCTTTATCTGTGACCTCCAGTGTCACCAAATCTATTTTTGTATTGGAGACTTCCAATACGGTAAAGAGGTAATCACCGATCTGAATTTCGGTTCCTTTTTCAGGAATTTCCCCTGTTTCGTGCACAAGTAACCCTCCCAAGGTTTCAAATTCCTCAGTATCTGGTAGTTCTAATTTATAGGTTTCGTTAATGTAATCTACTTCCAGTCGTGCAGAAAATTTAAAGCTCTTATCATTGAGCTGTTCCTCAAGAAGGTCTGTAGTATCATGTTCATCCTCAATCTCACCAAACAGCTCTTCCACGATATCTTCAACAGTCATCACCCCGGAGGTACCACCATATTCATCCAGAACAACGGCCATACTCTTTCGTTTCTTGGTCAAAATTTTAAGAATGCCATGTATAAGCATGGTCTCCGGAACAAATTCTACCGGTAGCAAGATGCTTTTGATTGTCTTAGGCTTCTTAAAAAGTTCATAGGAATGTATGTACCCAATAATGTTGTCTATGGTGTCTTTATACACAAGGATCTTGGAATAACCAGTGTCTGTAAATAGTTTTGCCAGATTCTTAGGTGTTTCGTGCAGTTCAACAGCTGTTATCTCTGTACGGGGCACCATTACCTCTCTGGCCTTTACCGCGGAAAATTCGAGTGCATTTTGAAAGATCTGTATCTCAGAATCTACATCATCCTCTTCCTCCAGGGCTTCCATCTGTTCTGTAATATAGTCTCCCAATTCCATCTTGCTAAAAGCAAGCTGTACCTCATCTCCATCCGTTTTAAACAAGGTGCGAAGAACAAGGTCTGTCAATTTTATGACAAAATCTGAAATCAAAGAGAATAGTGCGTAGAACAAATACGCCGGAATGGCCAATATCTTTAGTAAGGTATTGGCGTAGATCTGAAAAAATACCTTTGGAAGGAATTCTGCTGTAATAAGAATAATGATCGTTGAGATAATGGTTTGGGTAAGTAGACTGAAGTCTGTAAGCCAGAGTTGCACAAAACCATATGGCGAAGGCAATTTACTTTGAAACCAGTTCATTAGCAGGTCCCCCATGTAAAAACCATAGACCACCAGGGCTATATTATTCCCAATAAGCATGGTGGCAATAAACTTAGAAGGCTTATGGGTAAGTCGTGCCAATACTTTTGCCAAAAAACCGGCCTGTTTCTTCTCAATCTCTATATGGATCTTATTGGCAGAGACAAATGCGATCTCCATTCCGGAAAAGAAAGCAGAAAGAATAAGGCATAAAACTATAATTAAGATAGATGTATCCACAATTAAGATTGGTTTTCCTTCTTCCTTTTCTCAAAACGTTTACGATAGGTACGGCGAAAAATGAACATCCCTATAGACACTATTGCAAAAAATATAAAGATATAGGTTCCTTGCCTGTCTGTTTCCCAAAGGTCTCCAATTTTATAGATGGAAACTACAGCAACAATAAGGTATAAGTATTCTGTAAATCGCAGTATTTTGATCATGATTCGTCTTCCTTAATGGTCATTAATCCATATGTCCTATGGGCTTTAAAAAAACTAAAATCCCGGTTAAAATCCATTCCTTCCCCGTCCATAATAGTGCCATCTTCAGGATCGGTAAATTTAAATTTTTCCTGGGTAAAGATCCATTCTTCTTTTCTGTCCCAGTATAGTTGTGGTGCCTCTAACTTTTTTCCTTCATGGGTCTCAATCACTACATTTCCTCGAAGGTCTATCATATTGGTTTGAGAATATATGATCCCGTAGTCTGCCCGAATGGTACTCTTATTATTATCCTGGTCAAAATACTCTACTTCCAAGCCTTCAGGAAAGGTTCTGTACTTAAACAGCATATTATCATAGTCTTCACTAATGGGACTCTTAAGAATGGCTATTACCCTGGAAACACCTTCATCTTCACTCTCCAGTTCCTCTGTGGTCTCTGTATAAGTAAGCTCAAAATTTTGTGCAACCCCTTGTGGAAAGATCTCAATTTGCTTCTCGTCTCCCACACGCTGATACGTGTCCTGGCAGCTATAAAAAAAGATTGCCACGGTAAAAACCATGGCAATTGAAATTGGTATTTTGTTCCCCAAGGGTTTCATTCCTATAAATTTGGCACCGTAATGCTACCGCCTACCCAACACTTAAAGCTGAGGGTTTTCCCGGCCATGCCAGAATTAAAAATATCTGTCTTGGAAGGTGCTTTAGCTTCATAGCTTGCTGCAGACTGGCTGGCTCTCCCACTTAGTGAAGGATCTACTCTTCCCGCCTTGCGGGCCATATCTGCTGCTTTCCAGTAGATAGCTCGTTTTTCAAAAGGAGTTTCTCCACATTCGTTGGCGCTGGAAGCGTACAAACTGGCGATCAATAAATAAGCATTTCCATTGGATGGATTGGCATCTATTGCCTTGAGTGCATAACTTCTGGAGGTAGACTTGCTTCCTCTTCTATAGCTTGTTGCGATCTTATACGCAATATTCGATTTCTTTTTTGGATTTGTTTCCAGGTCTAACGCCTTGTTAAAGTCGGCAATAGCACCACTGTTATCTCCCGCTTTTTGTTTCAGGGTACCGCCATACACATATGCGTCTGCAGAAGGATCCAAAGCCAACTGAGCTTCAAAAAGCTTTTTAAACATAGGATCATCCGTACATTCCTTGCTAAACATTCTTCCTACAGCTCTTTTCACCCAAGTGACATCTCCTTTTTTCTCTTCATAGCTCCTTTCATAAAGAGGGATCAAGTTTTCACAATCTGCTAAAGCTCCTAATTTAGAGTCCACACTTCCGGCAATCTTACCATAGGATTCCGAATTGGTAGTAGCTACTCTCAAACTTCTTTTTTCTTTAGAAGTTAGGGTCCCTGCATCTTCTTTAGGAAGTAATTTGGTAATGATGTCCGTCAATTGTCCGTTCTCTTCCTCTATCTTTTCTGTTACATCATCATAGGTGTTAAAGACATCTTGTAATTCCTTTTTATTAGCACCATACAGGTCTACAAGACTCGAAAAGTAAAGGTATAGAGCTTTCGGGTTTTTAAAATTCTCTCTGTCTTCCTTAAAAGCCTTGTCTAACATGGAAAAGATCTGGTCATCCGAGGCCATTTTATTGTCATACATCAATAAGACCTTATCTATGGCCACCTCGCCAACAGAAAAACTTTGAGGATAGTACTTATGACTATCATCATACAACTGCATAAGTTCTTTTATAAAAGCATCTTTTTCAGCTCCACTACTTTTATCTATCTTATCAGCAAGGATCCTTTCCCCATATGAAAAGTTTGCCTTATTGATATCCGGACAATTGGTATACACCATTTTCCATGGGCCATAGGCCGCATCATAATTTTTAACTTTAGCATGCTCTGCGTAAATGGAAAGGTTGGTCATACATTCAGGATTCTGTCCCTGTCCTAAACTTATGCCTGTAAAGCCAACTAAGGCGATCACCATCAAGTAAAGTTCCTTTTTCATTGTGTTACGTTTTAAAGCGGTTAATGTACTAATTTTTTATCAATTTATTTTCCTTTTTTGGAACCATCTGTCGTTGAATGATAGTCCTATGTTGACCCTAAAGTATTTTTCCTCAATAAGATCTGCTGCAGTGGTGCCTCTTTTACCCCATTCAAAACCAAGGTTTAGATTAGAGAAACTTCCACCCAACGGTAATCCAAGTCCAAAAGTTATGCCAAGATTTTCAATCTCCTTCTCGTTAACCACTATGCCTGTCATATCATAGCGTATTCCGGCCCTGTATGTAACCCTTTTAAAGTAACTTCCAAAAGAGGCATAATCCGGAATATAATAGGCCCCAAGGGCATATGCACTGGCATCTATGTATTCCTGGTTCTCTATTTGAAGAAAGCGGTTTTCGAACGTACTAAGTTGCTGAAAACTGTATTCTGCACCCAAAAACCATTTTTTATCCTCGCCAAATCCCAGGCCAAAAGTTGCGATCGTGGGGATCTTCAATTCTGTGTTTTGCAATCCCTGAGCCTGCAGATCTACGTCTATCTGCTCAATGGTGTTCCCTGTGGACTGAGAGAAAGAACCAAAGGTCTGGGTGTTTTCCGAAAGCAGGTTCACCTGGGTATTCACTACCGCAGAAGTGTAAAGGGTATATTTATTTTTTATTGTTGGACTATATGTAAGTCCATACACAAAATCGAATCCATTAATCTTGGATTCCTGAGATTCTCTGGTACCAAACTGTAGGCCCTCTATTGTTTGTATCTTTTCACTTTCAAGGGTCCCAAAATTGAAATTCATACTTGCACCCAGATTCAAATTCTTAAACAGTTCAAAACCAAGGGAAAGAAAAACTTGGTTAAGCCCTCCGGTACCGTTGTAAAGATTGGTGACATCATTGCCACTGGGATCTACTGTGTTTTGCAAAACGTCATACCCCACTGCAGAAAATGGCCTTAGACCCATACCCAATGCCATTTTAGGGCTCAAGGGAAAGCCTATCGCCAGGTATTCCATGTTTGAAACAGATGTCTTTTCCTGTTCCGTAAAACTATTTAGTGAGATCTCCTTATGGCTTACCCCCATTGTATAGGTAGTTAGCCGTAATTTTCCATACCCAGCCGGATTTTTCAGGGTAAGATGTATACTATCTGTATAGAGGCTTAGGCCTCCCATCATTTGGTTTTCAATGGTACTTCCAGATCTAAGGTCGCCTATTCCAAAGTATGAATAGGGAGATACCGTTCCATTTTGTGCATACAGGCCACTCGCTGCAAGGCATATTATAACAAAACCTATTTTTCTGATCATCTAGCGTTTGTTGTATTCGAGCAAATAATTTAAGCCCTCCAGGAGAAAATTTGGATTGGCAAATATGGTATTTTTTAACCGATTGGACAAAAATTGACCGTCTCCCCCTGTTAAAATAACTGTTAAATGTTCGAATCTTCTATGGTACTGAGAAATAACTCCATCTATCTCCTGGCACATCCCATTGAGAACACCGCTATGTATACTTTTCTCGGTAGAATTTCCGATTAGTTCTACAAAAGGACTGGGGTCTAATAGTGGCAACTTGGCCGTATGCTGGTGAAGGGCTCTATAACGCATCAATAAACCCGGTGAAATGGCACCTCCAAGGTATTCACCATAATCATTGATCATATCATATGTTATGCAAGTGCCTGCGTCTATAACAAGTGTATTTGTATGGGGATAATTATAAAATGCAGCCGTAGCAAGGGCAATACGGTCCACTCCTAAAGTTTGTGGGCTCGTGTATGAATTTTTAAAGGGCACTGATGCAATGGAGGTAAGCAACTGAACTTTACAAAATATAGCCAGTACGTCAAGTTCCTTTTTAGTGAGAAATCCTACAGAAGCAACCAGTGCTTGTGCAATTTCAGGGAACTTGGAAAATACGTCCTTAACCGCTTTTGGAAAGCCTTTACTATCGGAGCTCGTTAGAAATAATAGCTCCTTTTTTCTGAACACCGCCAACTTAATGGATGTGTTCCCAGCATCAATGACAAGGTTCATACTGCAAAGATTAAAAATTGATAAAAAAGAACGTCCTTTTTTTCCTTTTTTATTGGTAGTTCCTAAATTTGAATTTATATTTGCCCCCGCCTAACAGGCATGGTACCTTAGCTCAGTTGGTAGAGCAACGGACTGAAAATCCGTGTGTCCCTGGTTCGATTCCTGGAGGTACCACCACAAGCACTAAAAGCTCATTCGACAGAATGGGCTTTTTTCGTTTAGAGCATCATAGAAAGCTTGCTTTCTCAAGATGCGAGGAACGAAAGAAGCATTGCCGCAAGGCAATGTGCTTTTAAGTATTTGCAAAATTGGGACCAAAGGAACAGCAAGCAAAGCTAGCTAATCCTGGTCATGTTTGAGCCTATAAGTTCAACCAGTAAAAAAGCAAATATCTTTTAGCTATAGGCTTTTAAGTATTTGCAAAATCGGGATCATAGACAACTATCGGTGTTGCCGGCAGTTCAGTCCTTTATAAAAATTAAGACTTAGATGTTCTTTCTTTTTTTCCAAACAAACCATGCCATAAAAAAAATACTCCAAACAAACCCAGAAGTACATTAAAGAAATCAAGTCCTTCTCCTTGCGTAAGGCCTGCTTGAACAAGAAGTAATATACCATAGCCAATAAAAAACCCCCTCATGTATTTCTTTCTGACAGAATCGGAAACCTTCCCCAGTTTATTCATGACCCAGGCCAGAATAGCAACAACTGCGAAAACAATGAGCATTATATAAAGTCCCTTAATCATGGCACATAAGATTTAGTCTTCAATCAAATTTACTTTTTTTCTTCAAGGCAATGGCCGCTGGCTTCCTATTAATACTCCCCTTATTGATGAAAAACACAGGAATGTTCAAACTAGTAGGGCGCACATGTAATTTTTTATATCTTTGAACATCTGGCCTAATTTTTACAGGAAATATCACCCTTGGACGAAGGCTTTCCACGGGCATAATTAGTAACCAATTATAGATCTTTTAAGGACACTACCATATGGCGAATGAAGAATACCCCATGACCGAGGGGAACAAAAGAAAAGACCTGGAAACAGCTTCAAAAATTGAATTGATCAAAAACCTGATTTTCGGTGAAAATATTCAAGCCTATGATTCGGAATTCGAATTGCTAAAAAAGGACATCCTCTCCAAGAAAAAACAACTCGAAGAGCTCATTGAGGCAGTAAGAACGGATCTGCGCATGTCTATCAATGATGTGTCTACGGACATTAATATTCGCATAACAGAATTAGAGGATAAACTGGAAGACAGGTTCGAAGACATAGAAAAAGAGCAACTAAATGCCTCTCAATTAGGAGATCTTCTAATAGAGCTTGGAAATAAAGTTAAGAACACGAAGTAGAAGTTTCATGCCCACCAAGACTACGCAAGAAGACAAACTCGAAATGCTAAAAGACCTCCTCTTCACAGGAGAACATGAGGCCTTGGAAGACGTTATCCGCAGAGTGAATCTTCTGGAAAAATTCCTGGAAGAGCAAAAACAAATGACCGCCCAGATAGATACCCAGGTCGACAAAAAACTGGAAACTCACTATCTAAAACTTCAGGATTCTCTTGGTCCATCACTCTACGCTACATTGGAAAAAGAAATTGAGAAAGATCCCGCAGCTACCGCAGCCTTGTTATCCCCTCTCATGGGTTCTCTAATGAAACAGTATAGAAAACACAAGCGAAAGAAATTTCTCTATTCTTTGGGTACTCCTTTCCGGTATATTCAAAATTTAGGTGCCTCTGTATCCAGTTTTTTCAAAGGTGGTTCTAAGGAAAAATTACTTGAAAAACAATTAAAGCAGGCCAAAATTGAGCAGGTGCTACTCATTGACCGTAAAACTGGTGATTTACAGGCGAGCTATTCTGAAACCAACACCATGGACGATGCGAAGATCACTGTTCTTTGTGGTATTATTAATGACTATATACAAAGACATTCCCTCCAACAGGACCAGCATTTGGAATTGATACCTTATCGCAAGTATCAGATACATGTTCAGGGATTTGTGAAACATTACGTAGCCGTGGTGATCTCCGGAAAAAAAGAACTGCGTTGCACGGAAAAGTTACAAGATATCATCTTCAACTTTTACTACCAATTCATGGAGGCTAATCTGGATCTCCTGAAAGATGCTGGAGCCCCTGAAAAAATGAAAAAGATCATAGACAAGGACCTTTTGGAAAAAACTATGGCCAAGAGTTTTGGAAACACTTCCCTTTAGATCCTCCTGCTTTCCCTAAAAAAGTGTATTTTTAATATCCACACCAAAACCGTTATTCTATGGATCCCGCCCTACGAAGCATGATTGCCAACATGCCCGAAAAGACTGGGAAGTCTCTGGAAGCATGGAAAAAACTACTTCAAGGCAAGTCTTTTACAAAGCACTCAGAAGCAGTAAATTTTCTAAAAAAAGAACACGGGGTTACCCATGGTTTTGCCAATACCATTGTACACCTTTCCAAAGATCAGGATGCCTCAGCAGATGATCTTGTAAATGCCCAGTACAATGGAAAAGAGCACCTTTTCCCGGTCTATGAAAAAGTAAAAGCGACGGTAGAAAAATTAGGTACAGATATCACCATCACTCCTAAAAAGACCAGTGTAAGCTTTATTCGCAAAAAACAATTTGCCCTTATTACCCCGGCAACCAAATCTCGCTTAGACCTTGGACTAAAGCTGGTGGGGAAACCCCTCACAACACGTTTGGAAAATTCAGGTCCCTTCGGCAGTATGTGTACCCACAGGGTTCGTCTGGAAAAACCCGAAGACATAGACAAAGAACTCATTTCCTGGCTCCGAGAAGCATATGAAAAAGCGAATTAAGTATTTTGGATCAATCAATATCTATAAAAAGGAATGGCTAAAAAACCGGAAGCAAAACAATACCTGATCAAAGGACATCATCTGGAATGTCCTGTCTGCAAAAACGATACCTTTTGGACGCGTAAAACCCTCATGAATACAACAGGAATGACGTTTTTAAAACTCGATTGGGCCAATAAAACAGCACAGAATTTAATATGCGATAATTGTGGATATGTTCATTGGTTTTTAGAAAAATAGCAGATATAGGTGCATCGCTTTCTATCCTCATCAATACTTGCTTTAATGAATGATCATGGCGATTAATACTGATTTTTTTAAGATACCCAACTTCTTACTCAAGCCACTATGCCCGAAATAAAAGAGATTTCCCTAGGTTCGCTACGATTGGATTGCAGGATTACCGGAAACAAAGGCGATGAACTACTTATCTTACTTCACGGCTTTCCGGAAACCTCGTATATGTGGCGTACCCTTATGGCAGACCTCGCTCCAAAGGGATTTTATTGTGTAGCTCCCAACATGCGGGGCTATAGTAAAAATGCCTGTCCCAAAGGCAAAAAACAATACACCATAGAGAAGCTGAGCCAGGATGTGCTAGATCTTGCAAATGCCTTTGGAAAAACAAGATTTCATTTAATTGCGCACGACTGGGGTGCGGTTATTGGCTGGTACCTGGCCTATCATAATCCCTCCAACATCCTGAGCTATACGGCACTTTCTGTACCCCATTTAAAAGGATTTTTCGAGGCCCTGAAGACAGATGCCGACCAGCAAGAGCGCAGTAAATACATTAAAATGCTCGTCATCCCTTTTGTGGCAGAATACACCATCCGTAAGGACGATTTTAAGTTGTTTCGCAAATACTGGAAACACAGCAGTGAAGAAGAACTGCAAGATTACCTGACGATTTTTCGTGTAAAGAAGGTCCTAACAGCTGCCTTGAATTACTACCGTGCCAATTTTGGAAAAACCCGTACCGAAGATATTGGATATATAAAAGTTCCCACCTTATTTATCTGGGGCAATAAGGATATGGCTATTGGTGCCAAAGGTGTAGCCTTGGGCCATGAATATATCAAAGGCCCGTATACTTTCCTGGAATTAGACGCTGGTCATTGGCTTATACAAACCGTTTATGACAAAATAAAGCCAACTATAGTAAAACATCTGGCCGCACACAAAACGATCCCTGAAAATATCTAGGTGCTTCTTTGGTTTTTTTAGTAACTTTCTAAACGGAAGTAAAGATGTTCTCATACATCTTTGGAGCCATACACGAATGAACCAACCAGCATCTTACCACGGGCGCCATAATTCCCGAAACCAGTAAATGAGTCCACACTTACTAAAAATCCTGAACGCCATTGAAAAGGCCGAATCTATGCCGGCTAAAGAAAAGGCTCGTCTGCGCAAAGAACTGGAGAAAGAAGAAAAAGCAATAGAAAAGGCCCAATCTTCCCTAAACACTCTACAAAGGGAACTCAAAATTGAGGCGTCGCTGGAAGTGATTCGTACCAGGACCATGGCGATGCAAAGTACGGATGAACTAACAGCCGTACTTTCTGTACTTTTTGAACAATACGATGTGTTGGGCATACATCCTACCTTTGCCCACCTTACGCTGTTTAATGAAGCAAATGATACGTTTTCAATAAGGATCACCGGCACCTCCGGGCAACGGGTCATTGCTGAACATGTAATAGACATGGACAGCTATCCTGCCTGGCACGAGTCGTATGAAAAATGGAAAAAAGGGCCACCGGGGATCGTTGATTGTATAGATTATCCACCGGAGGTAGTACCTGCGGTCTTTGAGATCATGGCACCTATTTTTAATAAACTCCCCACCGGATCGAAAATCAAGGCAGAAGATTTTTCAGAAGGTATATATACCACCCAGGGCCATTGCCAATATGGCTATATTGGCTTTAATCACACAAGGAGGGCCACAGAGGAAGAAAAGGAGATCGTCCAAAAGTTTGCCAAAGAATTTGGAAGGCTATACCAACGTTTTCTCGATATACAAAATGCGGAAGCCCAGGTCAGGGAAGCGCAGATTGAAACTGCCCTGGAAAAAGTACGTTCCCGGTCTCTGGCGATGCATACCCCGAATGAATTGCAGGATGTAGTCACCGTGGTAGCGGAGAAATTACATGAATTAGGAGTGATCCTCGATACCGGCGGGGTCGTAATATGCACATACTTTCCTGATTCAAAAGACGTAGTCCATTGGACAGCTTCATTTGACTCAGCACATCCTTCCGTTCCGTATTACCTGCCTTATTTTGACACACCTATCTTTATTGAAGCCTGGGCGTCCAAAAATAGTGGCGCTGACTTTTTTGAAAAAGTATTTTCCTTTGAGGAGAAGAATCATTTTTTTGAACATGCTTTTATTCATTCAGATTATAAAAATCTGCCCGAGGCATACAAACAAGAAATTTTGGATGTAAAAAATCATGCCCTTTCTTTTGCATGGTCCAAAAATTCGGCCTTAATGGTCCCTTCTCACAATGGGAGGCTTCTCACTGAGGATCATAAGGCCATCTTAAAACGTTTTGCTAAGGTGCTTGAGCAGGCTTACATCCGCTTTATGGATCTGCAAAAGGCCGAAAAGCAAGCCAGGGAAGCACAGATAGAAGCTTCTCTTGAAAGGATACGCGCCCGGTCCATGGCGATGCATTCCTCAGAGGAGTTAAATGATGTCCTCAGAGTCATGTTCCAACAGGTTGCAGCCCTGGGGATCGATGCAAAATGTGCGCACCTCACCTTGATGGATCTGGAAAACAATAGTTTTAGTTTCAGGATTACAGGAAAAAACGGTGCAGCAAACATGGGCGAACAGATCATTGATCTCAATGCCATGCCTATTTGGAAAGAGACCGTTGCCAAATGGAAAAAAGCAAAGTCCCATAGCCACCAGTGCCTGGTTTATCAGCCGGAAATCTTGCCTGATCTGTGGAAATTGATAGATGCCTCATTAAAGTCCCTTCCGGCCAAAGAGCGTATAAAAATATCAGATTTTCCGAATGGATTGTTCGATTGTGAAGGGCACAACAAATTTGGCTATATAGGCTTCAATAATTCAAGACCTCCAACAGAGGAGGAGATCAGGATAGTGATCAGGTTTGCGCGGGAATTTGAAAGAGTATACCAGCGATTTCTTGACATCCAAAAAGCGGAAGCACAGGCGCGGGAAGCGCAGATTGAAGCTGCCCTGGAAAAGGTACGATCCCGCTCTTTGGCAATGCATTCCACCGGAGAAATGCAGCAGGTGGCCAATGCGGTGTATGAACAGCTCCAGGAATTGGGGGTGGATATGGATTTTGTAGGGATGAGTGGTGTAATAGAAGAAAAGCAAGATTACGACATGTATTTTGGTGGAGCTTCTATGGGAAAGGCCTCACGCGTTCATTACAACGAAGACACTAAAGTGCGTCGCGATTTCAATAAAGCCATAACAGAACGACCCGATCTCTTTACCAAAACATATTCAGGAAAAGTAAAAGAGGAATATTTCAATCACCTGCTCACCCAAAGGAGATTTCCCGAGGCACTCGAAAAAAAAATGAAAACGTCAAAGGCCTTTTCCACTTCCATCGCCTTTGCCAGGAATTCCGGTATACAAATATCTCGGTATACTGGCGAACCTTACACTGAGGAGGAAAATGAGCTCCTGAAACGTTTTGCCAAGGTTTTTGAACAAGCCTATATCCGATTTATGGACCTCGAAAAAGCCGAGGCCCAGGCACGGGAAGCACAGATTGAGACGGCTTTGGAAAGGGTACGTTCCAAGACCATGGCGATGCACAATAGCCAGGATCTGGAGGATATCGTTATTTCATTATTTGATGAGGTAATGAATTTAGGTTTGGATAAATCATTACGCTGCGGAATTGGTATTCTTGAAGGTCATGAAGGAATGGAAACCAGATCCGTGAATGCAAATCCAGATGGCACCGTGGAACTAAGAGTAGGGATGTTAAATATGACCATACATCCTATGTTGGCTGGTCTTAAAAAGGCGTGGAAAAAAGGAAGTAAAGGGTATTCATATGAATATACCGCAAAAGATGTTAGAAAATATTACGAGGCTCTTAATAAAGAACCAGAATACCCCTTTAATGCGGATCTTCAATCATTACCCGAAAGAGAGTATCACAAAAGTTTCTTTTACTCTTCAGGGATCATTTTTGCATTTTCTGAAAATCCTATTTCCGAAGAATCATCCTCAATATTAGCGCGATTTGCCGCCGTTTTTGGCCAAACCTACAGACGCTTTTTAGACCTGCAAAAGGCAGAAGCCCAGGCCCGTGAAGCACAGATTGAAGCGGCACTGGAACGCGTAAGGGCAAGGACCATGGCCATGCACAATACAGATGATATTGGTATTACGGTCACAACGTTCTTCAAGGAGCTTCTGGGTTTGCATTCGGATAATTCTATTCGATGCGGTGTGGGAATCCTTAGCCAGTCGGAGCATATGGTACTTTGGACGGCATCGATACGGGAAGCCTCCCATACCGTTCTGGACTCCGGCACCCTGGATATGTCCCTGCACCCCCTTCTGAAAGGGGTTAAAAAAACATGGCGCACCAAAGCGAAGGCCTTTAGTTATACACTAAAAGGCAAGGACGTGATGAAGTATTTTCAGATTTTAAATGAAGCTCCGGATTATCCTGCCCATTTTGACCTGAAGGCGATTCCTAAGACTGTTTACCACAATAGTTTTGTCTTTAGTGATGGGGTCCTTTTTGCATTTACCGAAGCCCCTTTACAAGAAGATATCCGTAAAGTCCTGGAACGGTTTACCTCCGTCTTCGGCCAGACCTATACCCGGTTTCTGGATCTTCAAAAAGCAGAAGCCCAGGCCCGTGAAGCTCAGATTGAAGCCGCCCTGGAAAAAGTGCGATCCCAGTCTCTGGCCATGCACATTACCAGCGAAATGCAGCTGGTGGCAAATGCGGTATTTGACCAACTCCAGGAATTGGGACTAGAGATGGACGCTGTTGGTATGAGCGGCGCCATAGAAGCAAAGGAGGATTACGATGTCTGGATAGGTGGTGCTCCCATGGGTGAGGCCTTGCGTATTCCTTATAATAAAGACACTAAAGTACAGCGCGATTACAATAAGGTGATCAAAGAACGGCCGGAACTGTTTGCCAGAACCTATTCGGGTAAGGTCAAGGAGGAATATATAAACCACCTGCTCACCCACGGAGAATTTCCGGCGGATCTGAAAAGGAAAATGGTGACCTCTTCAGCCTTTTCCACATCTCTGGCCTTTGCTGAGAATTCCGGGATTCAAATAGCGCGTTATACAAATGAACCCTATACGGAAGAAGAAAATGAGCTTTTAAAACGCTTTGCAAAGGTCTTTGAACAGGCATATGTCCGTTTCATGGATCTGCAAAAAGCAGAAGTTCAGGCCCGGGAAGCTGAGATTGAAGCAGCCCTGGAAAGGGTCCGCGCGGCCTCCATGGCCATGCACAAAACGGATGAGTTGGCCAAGGTGGTTGAAGTCCTTTTTGAACAATTTTCGGACTTGAAACTGGATTTTTACCAAGTCTGGATCAATATTTTTCATATCGAGAAAGGCATTTCCAATTGCTGGTTCTCGCCTGTAGATGGCGTGTTTGAAGAAGCATATACCGCGGTTATACCCCTGGGGCCTTTTGAAGAATCTTCCATTAAAAGCTGGCGGGCAGGAGAAGAGTTTTCATACCTGTCCTGGAGCGGGCTCGAGAAGGTAGATGAAATTGCAGCTGCCCTGACGGAAATGACCGGCCACCCAAGTTTCCAGAAAATCCAGCAAACCAGGCGGATGGATCGAATGGAAGTTGTCGACTGCAATCATAAATACGGGGTCCTCGCCATGGCCAAGAATGACGATATCACCGCCGAAGACCGGGCCATCTTAAAAAGGTTTACAAAGGTTTTTGAACAGGCCTACACCCGCTTCCTGGACTTGAAGAAAGCTGAGGAACAGGCTCGTGAGGCCGAAATCCAACTGGCGTTGGAGCGGGTGCGCTCGCGGTCGATGGCCATGCATTCCTCGGAAGAACTCAATGACGTACTCCATGTGTTTTTCCAGCAGTTTGATATCCTTGGGATAAAACCGGTTACGGTTTTCCTGAGTCTTTTCGATATCGAGAACAACACCTTCACCTACCGCTCTACCGGGAAATTAGGAAGCCGGATGCAAACCCAGCAGGTTATACATCTCGACTCCATGGATTTATGGCAGGACATGGCGGATAAATGGGAAAAGGACCAGCAGGATGCTGTTGAAGTTATTTATTATCCGTCAGACGTATTGCCTGAATTGTTTTCGCTGTTTGATGAGACCTTTTCTGCCATGCCCGAAGAGGAGCGCATTACTGCTGCGGATTTTCCGGACGGTGGGTACGCGGTGCACGGTTATTGCCAGTTTGGGTACATCGGCTTTAACCACCGGCGCCCGCCCACTGAAGAAGAAAAAAACATCATGGTGCGATTTGGCAGGGAATTTGGCCAATTGTACCAACGCTTCCTGGATGTCAAGAAAGCCGAGGCCCAAACCCGGGAATCCGAGATCCAGCTGACCCTCGAGCGTCTTCGCGCCCGGACCATGGCCATGAAGGAGTCTTCGGAACTGACCGAAGTACTTTCAGTCGTCTTCCAGCAATTGAAGCTTCTGGGAGTGGAAACGGTTTGGGCGCACCTCACCCTGCTGGACCTGGAGAACGACAGGTTTACCTACCGCATGACCGGCAGGAACGGGGAACGTATCATGGCAGAAGAAACAATCGCTCTGGATGCGTCCGACCATTGGTCCCATGTGGTGGAATCCCTGAAAGCGTCCAACCCGGCACCGGTTAATCGATTTGAAGTCCCACCGGATGGGCTCGCCGGTATCTGGCAACTCTTCGACGGGATTTTTTCAAAGCTCCCGGAAGGGGACCAGGTTTCGCCCGAAGATTTCCCCAAGGGGCTGTTTACTACCCAGGCGTACTGTAAATTCGGCTACCTCGGACTCAACCAAACCCGGGAGGCCCTCCCCGAAGAGGCCGATATTCTCCACCGGTTTGCCACGGAGTTTGGCAGGGTCTACCAGCGGTTCCTGGATCTACAACAGGCCGAGGGACAGGCCCGGGAATCTCAGATTGAAGCGGCATTGGAAAAAGTGCGGTCCCAGTCACTGGCCATGCATAAAACTAGTGAAATGCAACTGGTGGCCAATGCAGTTTTTGACCAGCTCCGGGAATTGGGGCTGGAGATGGATGCGGTTGGGATGAGCGGCGCAATAGAAGCAAAGGAAGACTACGATGTCTGGATCGGTGGTGCCCCCATGGGTCAGGCCCTCCGTATTCCCTTTAATCAAGACACGAAAGTACAGCGGGATTACAACAAGATCATCAAAGAACGACCGGAACTATTTGCGCGGACCTATACGGGGAAGATCAAAGAGGAATATATAAACCATTTGCTCACCCATGGGAAATTTCCACGGGATCTGAAAATGAAAATGGTGAACACCCCTGCCTTTTCCACGTCGCTGTCCTTTGCCGAGAATTCCTCCATACAGATAGCGCGTTATACCAATAAACCCTATACAGACGAAGAAAATGAGCTCTTAAAACGCTTTGCAAAGGTCTTTGAACAGGCGTATATCCGCTTTATGGATATTGAAAAGGCCGAGGCACAGGCCAGGGAATCCGAGATACAAATAGCCCTGGAACGCGTCAGGGCAAGGTCCATGGGAATGAACAGCTCGGACGAATTGCCCGAAGTGCTTGCCGTATTGTTCCGACAATTTGATGTGCTTGGTATCAAACCCATCAATGTTTTTCTCAGCCTCTTCAACCTCGAGGAGAACACCTTTATCTATCGCGCCACCGGAACGAGCGGTAAACGGATCCAAAAACACCAGGTCATCGACCTGGATGCCCTGGATATCTGGCAGGAAGCCCTGGAACAATTCAAGGCCGGGCATTCCGATCCGGTCATCGTAACCTATTACCCAACCGAGGTTTTCCCAAGCTTGATGGAGGTTTTTGACGAGACCTTTTCTGCCATGCCCGAGGAAGAGCGCATCCGGTGGGAAGATTTTCCCAATGGCGGTTACAACGTCCAGGGCTATTGCCGGTTTGGATATATCGGCTTTAATCATCACCGGGAGCCCACCGAGGAGGAAAAGGAAATCCTTGCAAAGTTTGCAACGGAATTCGGGAGGCTCTATCAACGCTTCCTGGACCTCCAGAAAGCTGAGGCACAGGCGCGGGAATCCCAGATCGAAGCTGCCCTTGAAAAAGTGCGTTCCCAGTCCCTGGCGATGCATGCCACGGGCGAAATGCAGCTGGTGGCCAATGCCGTATATGAACAATTAAAAGCCCTGGAGCTCGAGATGGATTACATCGGGATGAGCGGGGTTATAGAAGCGAAAAAAGACTACGATGTTTGGGTAGGTGGAGCTACGATGGGAGAACCCCTGCGCATACCCTACAATAAAGAAACCAAGGTTCAGCGGGATTATAACCAGGTGATTAAAGATCGGCCAGAACTGTTTGCCAAAACCTATTCCGGGAATATCAAAAAAGCGTATATCACCAAACTGCTGAGTCACGGGGACTTTCCGTCGGCTCTCAGAAAAAAGATGGTAACTTCTAAGGCTTTTACCACCCTCATTGCCCCCACTGAGAATTCCGGGATTCAAATCGTGCGTTATTCGGACCGCTCCTTTACAGAAGAAGAGGGAGAGATCCTGAAGCGTTTTGCCAGGATATTTGAACAGGCCTATATCCGCTTTATGGACCTGCAAAAAGCAGAGGCTCAGGCCAGAGAGGCTCAGATAGAAGCTGCGCTGGAACGCGTACGTGCGGCTTCCATGGCTATGCATCAAACAGCGGATATAGGGATGGTAGTCACGGTATTCTTCGAACAGTTAAAGCAACTCCATATCCCTTTTGAGCAGGCCTGGATTACCATTTTACATTTGGATGAGGGTTATGTCGATACCTGGTTTTCACCCATTGACGGTATTTACCCGGAACCCACACATTTTAAAATGCCCAGTGACGCATTTGAAGAGACGGCCATAAAATCTTGGAAATCTGGGGCTCCTTTCTCTTATATGACCCTTGGGACTGGGGCTGAAGTAGATCGATTTTTGGAGTTTTGCGACGAGCTCACCCAATCGGATTATTTCACCTTTTCTCAGAAGAAGCTTAAAAACACGCGACTGGAGTTTATTGAGGCGCGTCATAAATACGGCTTTATCAGCAAAACAAACAAGGAGAAGCCCACAAGGGAAGTTGAGGAAATCTTAGGGCGGTTTGCCAAGGTCTTTGAACAGTCGTATACCCGATTTTTGGATATCGAAAAAGCTGAAAAGCAGTCAAGGGAAGCCCATATAGAGGCCGCATTGGAAAAAGTGCGGTCTCGTTCCCTGGCCATGCAAAAGCCGGAAGAGTTGCAGGAAGTGGTGACCGTGGTAGGCGAAAAACTCGAGGAACTGGGGGTTATCCTCGATTCTGGTGGCGTTGTGATCTGTACCTACTACCCGGATTCAAAAGATGTAATGCACTGGACGGCTAGCTTCGATACTACACACCCTTCTGTTCCCTATTACCTGCCTTATTTTGACACCCCCATCTGGAAAGAAACCTGGGCTTCAAAATGGGAAACGGATGATGACTTTTTCGAAAAGGTGTTCTCCTTCGAAGACAAGAATCATTTTTTTAATAAGGCCTTTGAGATCTCAGACTATAAGAATCTGCCGGAGGAATACAAAAAAGAACTTCTGGCTGTTGAAAACCACGCCCTCTCTTTCGCCTGGCAAACGAATTCGGCATTGATGATCGCCTCTCACAACGGTAAACTTTTGCCTGGGGAGCACAAGACCATCCTAAAACGCTTTGCCCGCGTATTTGAACAGGCTTATATCCGTTTTATGGACCTGCAAAAGGCAGAAGCACAAGCACGGGAATCCAAGATAGAAATGGCTCTGGAAAAGGTCCGCTCCCGTACCATGGCCATGCACAAAAGTGAAGAACTTGGGGAAGTGGCTGCCGTTTTGTTCGAACAGATCAGCACCCTCACCTATGCCCCGGAGCGTTTCAATATCGCCATTGGCAACAAGGAAGAACAATCCTTCGATATCTGGGTTACAGATCAAAAGGGCCACGAGGTTAGCAAGCGATTTATGTTTCAGGTAGAGAAGTCGCCCGTAGTGAGCGAAGTATTCAAAGCCTGGGGGAAAAAGCCCTATATCGTACAGGAGCTGCATGGCAAAAAATTACAGGAATGGGTGCGTTATATGCAGGAGGAAATCGGGTTACCTTTTGAAGAGGCGCGATTAAAGGAACACAGGTATATCAACTCGGTCTTCTTCTCCCATGGATGTATCGGGATCACCACCAATGAACCACCCGAAACCGAAATACTGGCACTTCTCCAACGATTTGCCAAGGTCTTCCAACAAACCTATATCCGTTTTCTCGACCTGCAAAAGGCTGAGGCGCAGGCCAAAAATGCAATTAAACAGGCCTCTTTAGACCGGGTAAGGGGTGAGATTGCCAGCATGCGTTCCACTATGGACCTGGAGCGGATCACCCCACTGGTATGGAACGAACTGAAAGCTTTGGAAATTCCTTTTATCCGCTGCGGGGTCTTTATTGTAGATGAGGCTGGCCATACTGTACAGGCCTTCTTATCGGCTCCTGACGGGAAATCACTGGGAGCCATGAGAATACCATTTGATGCCGACAAGGACACGGCAGAAACCGTAGCGCATTGGAAGAGGAACGAGGTTTACAGAACCCATTGGGACAAAAAAGAATTCCTGGTCTTTATGCAATCCATGAAAGATCTGGGACAGGTAAACAATGAGAAGGAATACCAAGGTGCCGAGCAGCCACCTGAATCTCTTTATCTGCATTTTGTGCCCTTTACCCAGGGCATGATGTATGTGGGGAATACGGAATCCCTGGACCGGGAACAGATCGAAATGGTGCAATCCCTGGCCGATGCCTTTGCCATAGCATATGCACGGTACGAAGATTTTGTTCGCTTGGAAAATGCAAAAGAAAGTGTAGAAACCACGCTCAAAGAATTAAAAGCCACTCAAAACCAATTGGTCCAATCAGAAAAAATGGCCAGCCTTGGGGAACTCACCGCAGGCATTGCCCATGAGATACAAAACCCCCTGAACTTCGTGAACAATTTCTCTGAGGTTAGTAAAGAGTTGATTGAAGAAATGCTGGAGGAAATGCAGAAAGGCGATGTGGAAGAGGTAAAAGCACTGGCTGAAGACATCATCCAAAACCTAATAAAGATACACCATCATGGCCAACGGGCAGATGGCATCGTAAAAGGAATGCTGCAGCACAGCCGCAGTGGTAGTGGCGAGAAAGAACCTACGGACATCAATGCCCTTTGTGATGAATACCTGCGCCTTGCCTATCATGGCTTACGAGCCAAAGACAAGTCATTCAATGCCACCATGGAAACCAATTTTGATACGTCCGTTGGGAAAATAGCGGTTGTATCACAGGACATAGGCCGTGTGATCCTGAACCTGATCACCAACGCTTTTTATGCGGTGAAAGAGAAATCCTCCGAAGCCTTGGCGAAGGAGGGTGACAAGTACCAACCTACAGTAACCGTGAGTACAAAGAAAACAAAGCAAGGAATAGAAATTAGTGTCAAGGACAACGGCAATGGAATTCCGGAGGCCATCAAAGAAAAGATCTTCCAACCTTTCTTTACCACCAAACCCACCGGTCAAGGCACCGGTCTGGGGCTTAGCATGAGTTATGATATCGTAACCAAAGGGCATGAAGGGGAATTGACTGTAAAGAGCCAGGAGGGAAAAGGAACCGAATTTACAATAAGACTTCCTGTTTCATGAAAGCAAACAACAAACAAGCGGAATCAGAGGCAAGATCGGTCTACGAAAGGATGATCGATGTCTTCTTTTTCTTTAAACCATTAGAAGATCTTAAAGAAATTGTGCATCAGGATTTCATGGGATACGGCACAGCCGCCCATGAGTTTTTCAGAAATAGGAAAGATGTTGCAAAAATGGCGGAATTGCAATCGGATCAATTGCAGAGTCAAAATGCTGAAATCAACCGCAAGCTTATTTCGGAAAGGGTATTTGCAGAGGGTACCTCCTGCCTCATTATTGAGGAATTCGATATGTATTTCAAGGACATCAACCACCGATTGGTTGCTCGCCTTTCTACCCTACTGGAACGTACTGATGGTGCATGGATCGTTACCCATTTTCACGGCTCCACCCCTGATTCCAATATTGCGGAAGAAGAGGCCTTCCCCATGGAGGGGCTCCGAAAGAAGAATTTAGAACTGGAAGCCAAGATCAGGGAACGTACCCGTGATCTGGAAATTGAAGCTGCTTTGGAAAGGGCGAGAACCCAGAGCATGCGTATGCAGCATTCAAGTGAATTGCATAAGACCTCAGAAGTATTTTACGAAGAACTTCAATTGTTGGGTATAGAATGTGAGTTTTCTTATTTGTGGTTGCCCGATGAAGAAAAATCCGAACATCTCTTTTGGGCCACTTGGCAGGAATCAAATAAAAAAGATTCTTTTCGAAATAAGCACGTCACCTTTCCTTTAGACAAATCAGAACCATCCATTGCCGAATGTTATACAGCCTGGGAAAGTGATGAGGTTGTACATGTGAACCCCGTGGCACCGGACGAGGTAAAAGATTATTTTAATACATGGCCCGATCTGCTAAATGGCATAAAAAAATTCAGACCTGAGTTATTTCCCGACGGATTATATTATGTAGATGCTTACATGAAATATGGATGTTTTGGCATTATGATACGAACGCCGCTATCTGATGAACAAAAACAGATACTCCATCGTTTTTCAAAAGAATTTGAACGTACCTATACCCGCTTCCTGGATCTTCAAAAAGCAGAAAAACAGGCAAGGGAAACCGAAATTGAACTGGCTTTGGAACGAATAAGGGCCAGGACCATGGCGATGCAGCACAGTGATGAATTATCTGAGGCATCCCATTTATTAGATCATCAGGTTCGTGAACTGGGCATCAAAACATGGGGCTGTGCCTTTAATATTTACAGGGAGAAAGACGCTATTGAATGGTTTGGCAACGAAAAAGGTGTCTTGCCAACCTATACGGTTCCAAGAGAAGGTATCTTCAAGAAATATTATGACCTAGGGCAACAAGGGGCCTCCATACATGTACAGGAAATAGCAGGGAAAGAGTGTATTGCCCATTATGAATATATGAGCACCTTACCTGTGATTGGTGATGTACTGCAGGAATTAAAAAAAACCAACGGCTCTTTTCCGGAGTATCAGATAGATCATGTTGTCTATTTTAAATACGGGTATCTTTTATTTATTACGGTTGAGCAGGTACCAGAAGCCCACGACATTTTTAAACGCTTCGCTAAGGTTTTTGAACAAACCTATACCCGCTTCCTGGATCTTCAAAAAGCAGAGGCACAAACAAGGGAAGCCGAAATTGAACTGGCTTTGGAACGGATTAGGGCACAGGCGATGGCCATGAAGGAATCATCAGAATTGTTGGATATCGTGGTGACCATGCGAAACGAATTTACCCGTCTGGGACACGAAGCACAGTATTTCTGGCATATGACATGGCTACCAGATAAGTTTGAAAAGGCTATGACTTCAGGGGACGGAAGTCGCATCGGGATGGTCATGGAGCTCCCCCGAGATTTTCACAGCCCTTACAAGGGGATGGACGAGTGGGAAAAAAGTAGTGCCCCCATCATGGTGCTGCCTCTGGAAGTAGAAGAGGCTGTTGATTACATTGAAAAAATGATCACCCAGGGCGATTTTCAAAAGGTTGATCCCAATGCACCAACCCTTGATGATATCAGGCATATTGGAGGGATCACCTTCGTTATGGCCAGGACCACTCATGGTGAAATAGGCTATAGTTTACCCGGTGTGGTTACAGATCCTCCGCATGAGGACCTACATATTCTGGAACGTTTTGCAAGTGCATTCGATATAGCCCATCGACGGTTTCTGGATCTGAAAAAATCAGAAGCCCAGGCGCGGGAAGTGGAGGTTGAACTGGCACTGGAAAAAGTACGAAGCAGGTCCATGGGAATGCAAAAAAGTGATGAGCTCAAGGAGGTCATTCAGGTGGTGTACGATCAGTTCATTGAGCTAAATATCCATGTTGAACACACCGGGTTCCTTGTTGATTATAAACAACAGGAGGATATGCATATCTGGCTGGCAGATCAGCACAAGGTACCGGCCGAAATAACCATTCCGTACTTTGATTCCCCACATTGGAACAGTTTTAAAAAAGCAAAAGAAAAAGGGTTGAATTTCTTTACCAACCAGCTCGATTTCAAAGAAAAAAATAAATTTTACAAGGCACTTTTTGAATTCGTTCCTGACATTTCTGAGGAAGTACAAAACTATTATTTTGGCTGTCACGGACTTGCCATATCTACCGTTTTGATGGATAATGTTGGCCTGTATATTGAGAATTTTAAAGGGATCCCCTATACCGATGAAGAGAATGAGGTGCTTATGCGGTTTGGCAGGGTGTTTCAGCAAACCTATACCCGTTTTCTCGACCTTCAGAAAGCTGAAGCCCAGGCAAGGGAATCACAAATAGAATTGGGATTAGAACGGGTAAGGGCGAGGGCCATGGCCATGCAAAGTTCGGATGAGCTATCTGAATTGGTGGATACTGTATTTAATGAATTAACCAAACTTGATCTGGCTCTTTCCTGGTGCATGATCAATATAATTGATGAGCCCTCTATGTCAAATATGGTTTGGGGGGCCAATCCTGAAATTGGTAAAGCGCCCGAATCCTATCATATGTTGTTTGAAGACTATCGCTTTCATCACGAAATGTTCAGAGCCTGGAAAGAAAAGCAGTCTAAATGGGTATTTGTACTAAAAGGCAAAGAAAAAGAAACCTATGATGACTATTTGTTTAACCAAACTGAGTTCAGAAGGGTTCCAAAGTCGGTACAGGAACAAATGCGTTCCACTAAGCAGTATATAGCCTCTTTTACTTTTAGCAATTTTGGAGGTTTGCAAACAGTTGGCGAAGAACCCTTGTCAAAGGATAGCCTTGATATTCTTGCGCGTTTTGGAAAGGAATTCGATCTTACGTACACCCGGTTTAACGATCTTCAAAATGCGGAGGAACGGGCTCGGGAGGCGCAGATTGAAGCGGCCCTGGAAAAAGTACGATCCCGTACTATGGCCATGCAAAGATCGGATGAGCTGGGTGATGTGGCTACAGTGCTTTTCAAGGAATTAAATCTATTGGTAGACAACCTCTGGACCTGTGGTTTTGTGTTGTGTGAAGAAGGCCGGGCCGAGGATGAATGGTGGCTCAGCGACGAGAACGGATTTATACCAGCCGTTTATTTACCAAACGTGGGGGATGTAACCCATGCCAATATTTACAATGCCTGGAAGAACGGAGCAGATTACCATACCGAACAACTGGAAGGAGAAGCCTTACAGGAACATTATGATTGGCTGATGAATATCCCGGTAGCTAAACAGATCTTTGATGACATGAGAGCCTCGGGGATTGAAATACCTACCTGGCAAAAACTGCACTGCGCCTTTTTTAAGACCGGTTACCTGGTCATTATCACCCAGGTCCCCTGTCCGGAAGAAGAAATTTTCAAGCGCTTTGCACAGGTATTTGATCTAACCTATACCAGATTCCTAGATCTGCAATTGAAGGAGACCCAAGCGCGCAAACTGGCCGAAGACAAAATGCAGTTAGAAAAAACCCTAAGTGACCTACAAGCCACCCAGGCACAACTCATCCAATCCGAAAAAATGGCCAGCCTCGGGGAACTCACGGCCGGTATTGCCCATGAGATACAAAACCCCCTGAACTTCGTGAATAATTTCTCAGAGGTGAGTAAAGAACTTCTGGAGGAAATGCTGGAAGAAATGCAAAAGGGGGATACGGAAGAAGTTAAGGCCCTGGCCGAAGATATAATACAGAACCTAATAAAGATACACCACCATGGGCAACGGGCAGATGGCATCGTAAAAGGAATGTTGCAGCACAGCCGTAGTGGTAGTGGTGAGAAAGAACCCACCGATATCAATGGGCTTTGTGATGAATATCTGCGCCTTGCCTACCATGGCTTACGCGCCAAAGACAAGTCATTCAATGCAACCATGGAAACCGATTTTGATACTTCCATCGGGAAAATAGCGGTAGTATCACAGGACATAGGCCGTGTGATCCTGAACCTGATCACCAACGCTTTCTACGCCGTTCAGGAGCGCAAGAAAGAGGGCGCCAAAGGCTATGAGCCAACAGTGAGCGTCCTTACAAAAAAAACAGGAAACATAGTAGAGATACGTGTAAAGGACAACGGAAATGGTATCCCGGAGGCCATCAAAGAAAAGATCTTCCAACCCTTCTTTACCACCAAACCCACCGGGCAGGGTACAGGGCTTGGACTCAGCATGAGCTATGATATAGTAACCAAAGGGCATGGGGGAGAATTAAAAGTAGACACTATAGAAGGACAGGGAACCACATTTTTGATCGCCATCCCTTTTGAAACTAAAAACAACTAAGCCATGACTGCACTAAAAGACATAAGGGCTCCATTAGCAATATTCCTCGCTTTTATTGGGTCTTATTCAGTCACAAAAATACAGGCACAATCAACAACTTTGAATTTTGAGCAGATTGCCAAAGTGGAGGATATTTCCCTAGGGAAGATAAATGCGATAACACAAGACAGCTACGGCTTTATGTGGTTTTCAGATCAGACCAATCGATGTATTTTAAGATACGACGGAAGTCAGATAAAGCGTTATGCCTTCAA
>JAHEHU010000153.1 GCA_024639765.1 Eudoraea sp. | reverse complement strand
ATCTGTAGTGTCAATTTTGCCAATATAGAGCGATTTGTCAGGACTGAAAATTGGAAAGAAGCTTCTGAATATTTAGTTGAAAAAGCCATAAGCTTAGAAAAAGCCGGAGCAGTTTGTTTGTTTTTAGGAACGAATACAATGCATAAAGTGCGAAAACAAATAAAGGAAGCAATATCAATCCCATTTATAGACATCTTTGAAACAGTTTCTAAAGAAATAAAGTCTCAAGGGAAAACAAAAATTGGAATATTGGGAACATACCCTGTTATGAGTGATAAATTTTATGTTGACGCCTATCATGAGTTTGATGTCGAACTGATTTGCCCGCATGAAGATGAAAAGAAAGAAATCGATAGAATTATCTTTGACGAACTAACTCATCATAAATTTTTACCTTCATCTAAAGCGTATTTTGTAAATACAATTAAGAATCTTTCTGACAGAGGGGCTGAAGGAATTATACTGGGCTGCACGGAAATAAAGATGTTAATTGCCCAGGGCGATGTAAAAGGAAGCCCTTTATTTGACACAACTGATTTGCATTGCCAGTTAGCTGCTAAAATTTGCACTGGAGAAATAGAATTAAAGTAAAAACTTGCAACGACAATAACCATAATAAAACCCTGTCTCCAAACCTCTTTAAAAATTTTCCTACCTTAGGGCTTTGTACTTAAAAACACCGCTTGATTTTGGCTCACAGGCCAAAATCATAACCCAGCACCTTATAGGGCATAAAACAAATTAAATGATTCAAAGATATTCGGGACTCAAACTTATTTTATTAGTAGTAACCCTTCTAATGTTTAGTTGTAAAAATCAGCAAAAAATGGAAGAATCTTCCGCACCGGAAATAGATAGACAATGGTGGAAGGAAGGTACGTTGTACCAAATTTACCCCCAAAGCTTTAAGGATTCTGATGGAGATGGTTTTGGTGATTTCAGAGGAATTATTGAGGAATTAGACTATATCGAAAGTCTGGGTATTTCAGCCGTTTGGATGAATCCGTTCTTTGAATCCCCATTAGTTGACAATGGTTATGACGTTGCAGATTATAGAGCCATTCATCCTCGTTATGGAACTATGGAGGATTTTGAAGAAATGCTTGAAGGTTTCCAGAAACGAGGAATCAAGTTTGTTTTGGATGTAGTGGTCAACCATAGTAGCAATCAGCACAAGTGGTTCCTTGGAGCCCAAAGTTCAAGAGACAATGAGTACTATGATTACTATCACTGGTGGCCTGCCGAGAAAGGCGAACCCCCTTACAGACACAGTTTATTTGATCCTGAGGGTGGCTGGGATTATGTGGAAGCTAATAATTCCTACTACCTGCACACTTTTGCCGAAGCACAACCTGACTTGAATTGGGAAAATCCAAAACTACGTCAGGAAGTTTACGATATAATGAAATTCTGGGCAGATAAAGGCGTTAATGGCTTTCGGATGGACGCCTTTCAATTTGCAAGTAAGGATACTACTTACCCGGAGTTTCCGGAAGGACATGAGAAAGAATTTATCAAATGGTATGGCATGAGACCACAATTACATGACTACCTAAAAGAAATGTATAAGGAGGTTCTTGAACCTTATAATGTATTCGCGGTGGCAGAGGGTGCAGGAAGCACTTTTCAGGATGCCCATGATCTTGTGGATGCCGACAGAAAGGAACTTCAGGTTGCATATCACTTTGAAACCGTAGACATGTCACGCACTACTGATGGTTATGAATTATCAGAATTCAAGGAAGTCTTTAGCCGGTGGGATAGTGCATTCGCGGATGATGGTTGGCTGGCTATTTTCCTCTCCAATCATGACAATTCACGATTGGTCGATCGATTTGGAAATCCAAGTCCGGAATTCAGAACTCCGTCTACTCAAATGCTGAATACTTTCCTTCTGAGTATGAGAGGTACACCTTATACGTACTATGGAGATGAATTAGGGATGACCAACATGGACATGCCTACTATCGAAGAATATGTGGATATTTCAGCTATTGGTGAATATGGAATGGCTGTGAAGCAAGGAAAGGATATGGATGAATTCATGAAGCAACTCAATTATATGTCCAGAGAAAATGCCCGAACACCAATGCAATGGAATAACTCGGAGAATGCTGGATTTACCACGGGTAAGCCATGGAAAAGAGTAAATCCAAATTACGCTGAGATAAATGTTGCTGCTCAAAATAATAATCCAAATAGTGTGTTGAATCACTTTCGGAAAATGACCAAACTAAGAAAGAACAATCTTGTTTTAGTTTATGGTAAATACGAAATATTAAAAAAAGAACATCCTGAAATCTATGCGTATACTAGAACGTTAGGGAAAGATAAAATGCTCATTCTTTTAAATTTTTCAAAAGAAGAATCATCTATTAATCTTCCTGAAATAGGTGCTGTTCAGGAAAGTATGATAAATAATTATAATTCTGTTGAAATTGATAGTAATACAGTTACTCTCTTGCCATATCAAGCAGTAATATTTAAGATCAATTAAAACTACTTCCTGCAACAATGTCATTGCGATAATGTTCCCTGCAGGCCGTACTTGGCATATACTAACCCTTTAGTAAACATTTTCTTTATACTTATATTTTAATTCTATCCGAGACCTTAATATTTCTGGAAGAATTACCTGCATTGATCAGATATTCGCCTTTTTCAACCAGCCATTTTGAGTTGTTCTCATCCCAATAAGCCAATTCAGTAACTGGTATATTAAAGGAAATGATCTCGGATTCTCCTGGTTCTAGAGATTTCGTTTTAGCAAACGCTTTTAATTCATTAATAGGACGATCTATGCCGGAGTCAAGTTTGGAAACGTACATTTGGATAACTTCCTTACCTGAAACATCTCCGATATTACTCACTTTTACCGAGACAATTATACTATCATTTTCCTGTGCCGTTGTCATTTCTGAAAATTCAAAATTTGTAAGGGAAAGTCCATAACCAAAAGGATAGGAAACATCTAACTCTGCCTTGTCGAAGTGTCTGTACCCCACATAAATACCTTCTTCGTACACCGTATAATCTTCGTTCCTGATCTTTTTTTCTTCTGGTTTTTCGTCACTTGAAAAGATCATAGAAAGTGCGTCAAAAGGCACACCATCTAAAGGAAAATTAGCGTTTGAAGCGTGGTCGTAGACATTAACAGGAAAAGTGATTGGTAGTTTCCCACTCGGATTCACCTTACCGCTTAAAATATCAGCAACGGCATTTCCACCTTCCTGCCCGCCCTGCCAGGCCAACAGAATGGCATCAGGAACTGCTTTCCAAGATGCCGTCTCAATGACTCCACCTATGTTCAATACTACAACCACCTTTTTACCTGCACTGTGAAACACCTCACATGTATTTTTGATAGTTTCTTTTTCCAGATCAGATAAAAGAAAATCATCTTCCATGACCCTGTCGGCCCCTTCGCCACTATTTCTGCCAATAGTAATAATGGCAATTTCAGCAGTTGAAGCAAATTCCTCTAATTGTGCATAAGTATACCCCATTTCCGGTGGATCATAGGGATCCATCATATTCTCAAAACCTTCTTTTTTTACAAAGGCCTTTTCATTTTGAGATTTATGTGTGAGAAAGGCATTTTTAGTGAGTTCATTTATTGTATAACCGACATTTTGCAGGCCTACTTCCAAAGAAACCGAATAAGCTTCATTCACATCTCCGGAACCAGTACCACCAGAGATGAAATCGTATGAGGTGATGCCAAGCAAAGCTACGTTGGTTACATTCTGAATGGGAAGCGTCTGTTCATTTTTAAGCAACACCATACCTTCTGAGGCAGACCGGCGTGTTATTTTGGCATTAGCCTCTAAATCTGGATTGTCACTGAATTTATAATTCTGCATTTTCCTCGATTGCAAAATTAGTTTGAGAATACGTCTCACGGAAGTATCTATGGTTTCCATAGTTAATTCCCCATTTTTATGCGCTTTTTTTAAGGCTTTCCATTGCTTGTTGGTTCCTGGTTCGAGCAAATCATTTCCGGCAGTAATCATGGCGGGGGCATCCACACCACCAAACCAATCTGACATTACAAGGCCATCAAAATCCCATTCATTTCGCAATACATTGGTAAGCAGTTCTTTGCTTTCAGCAACATAAGTGCCATTCACTTTATTATAAGAAGACATTATCGTCCAGGGATCAGAGTTTTCAACAATAATTTCAAAGCCTTTGAGATAAATTTCACGTAAAGCTCGTTCAGAGATCAAGACATCGTTTTTGTTTCTATTTGTCTCCTGATTATTTACTACAAAATGTTTGACCGCAGCACCTACACCGTTAGATTCTATGCCATTGACCATGGCTGCACCTATATTTCCGGAAAGAACCGGATCTTCTGAATAATATTCAAAATTTCGTCCACAAAAAGGATGGCGATGGATATTGGCACCAGGCCCAAGGATCACATCTATTCCATACTCCAGAGCCTCATTGCCCATGGCATTACCAACTTCCTGCACCAAAGCAGCATTCCAGGTTGATGCCAATAATGTCCCTATGGGAAAAGCTGTACAGTAATAGGTGCTGTCATCATTTTCTCTGGTAGGCAGAATTCTAAGCCCTGCAGGGCCATCTGACAAGTTTATTGTCGGTAAGCCAAGACGTGGTGTTGGTACAATAGTACCCACTACACCAGGTATCCCCTCGCCCGGTTCAATCCAGCCCATGGCAGAGGCCATTCCAGAACCTTTAAGCAAGTGGATCTTTTCCTCAACAGTCATTTGAGACAATACATCTTCAATTCGTTCATCAA
>JAHEHU010000059.1 GCA_024639765.1 Eudoraea sp. | reverse complement strand
ATAATTTATTCGTTGCCTCCAGGACAGCAGATGGTATTAACACCTTCCCAGTTACGCACATTCCATTTGATGTTACCAAGGATGAACTGGATATGACTCAACTTCCCGAAGCGTTACACGGGTTTGTATACTGCCCAGGAAGCATTAATCTGAAACCAATTAAAATGATGGACCTTGAAGCCTTCAGGGCCGATATGGAAATCAACTTTTTTAGTATGGTGAAAGTAGTGAAAAATGTTCTTCCAAAAATGGCTGAAAATTCTTCCATGGTGTTTTTTAGTACGGTAGCCGTTGCTGTAGGAATGCCATTCCATACCAGTGTATCTGCGGCCAAAGGTGCAATTGAAGGTTTTTCTAAGTCGCTCGCCGCGGAGTATACACCCAAAATTCGAGTTAATGTTATTGCCCCTTCCCTGGTAGATACGCCATTGGCTTCCAGATTGCTTAGTAATGACAGGAAAAAAGAGATGATGGCAGAAAGACATCCTCTAAAACGCGTGGGGACAGCACAGGACATCGCCCAAATGGCCGTATTTTTACTAAAAGAAGATAGCGGATGGATGACCGGGCAAATATTAGGGGTTGATGGGGGCATGTCGTCTCTGAACATATCATAATATGAATAAAATTTCCATTTTTTGGTTTAGACGGGATCTTAGGCTTGAGGACAATACGGGCTTGATCCATGCCTTAAAAGGAGGTTTTCCGGTTTTGCCGCTTTTTATATTCGATCCCAATATTCTAAATGAATTACCCAAAGACGATGCTCGTGTATCTTTTATTTTTAATACTCTAAAGAAGCTAGGAGCCGTCCTTGAAAAAAATCATTCAAGTTCTATTGGTGTTTATTACAACGATCCTATAAAAGTTTTCAAAGATCTTAGTGAAAAATATGACCTGCAAGCAGTTCATACCAATACTGACTATGAACCTTATGCTTCTGAAAGAGATGGTGCCATAGCAAAGTATCTTAAAAATAAAGGCATCGCATTTCACTCTTACAAAGACCAGGTTGTTTTTGAAAAAGATGAGGTGGTCAAAGGTGATGGCGATCCATATATTGTTTATACCCCTTATATGAGGCGTTGGAAAGAACGCTTTAAGGAAATACAACCTCTTCAGAAACAAGAGGAACCCAACTTAGATAACTTTCTGAAAGTAGAACTTTTACCAAATCTGGAATTGGCAGATATGGGTTTTGCAAAGTCCCCTATTGAGATACCGGAATATAATGTATCAACTTCATTGATAGCAGACTACGAGAAGACCCGAAATTTTCCTGCGCAGGAAGGAACTTCTCATCTCGGTCCTCATCTGAGATTTGGAACCGTCTCTATTCGCAATATGATCCAAAAGGCCATATCAGAAAAGAACGAGACATTCTGGAATGAGCTCATTTGGCGAGAATTCTTTATGCAGATCCTCTGGCATTTCCCCCATACTACCCGGGAAGCCTTTAAAAAGAAATATGACAGGATAGCGTGGAGAAATAATGAGGAGGAATTTGAAAAATGGAAAAGAGGAGAAACAGGCTATGCTCTGGTAGATGCAGGGATGCGCGAGCTCAATGCAACAGGATACATGCATAATAGGGTGCGTATGCTGGTAGCTAGTTTTCTGTGTAAGCATTTGCTGATAGACTGGCGATGGGGAGAAGCTTATTTTGCCCAAAAGTTATTAGACTACGAATTAAGCAGTAATGTAGGCAACTGGCAGTGGGCAGCGGGCAGCGGTGTAGATGCTGCCCCGTATTTCAGAATATTTAACCCTATGACCCAGGTTGATAAATTTGACAAGGAAAGAATCTATATCAGAAAATGGGTGGCGGAAATAGATACGGATGGCTATGCTCCTAAAATGGTAGATCACAAAGAAGCACGCGAACGTTGTCTTAAGACCTACAAGGAGGCTTTATCCTAAAACTTTAGTCATATGGGAGTGTCTTCCTAAAATTTGATTTCTACTCGCTGCCATCCATCCTCCTACCTTAATTTTTTAGTATATTTAAGATCGTATTAAAAAAAAGGTGCGATCTAAAATAAATAACATCGCATTCCCTTGAAAATAGTAGAGATAAACATCAAAACCTATAAATAGCCATCTATGAAGAAATATGTACTCCTTGCTTCCCTCCTTTTAGTGATCCCGGCGAACGCCCAAAGGATGACCCCCAGTAAAAAGGCCATTATTTCCTCCATTGAACAACATCAATCCAACTTGATAGAGATCAGTGATTCTATTTGGGCCCTTGCA
This sequence comes from Eudoraea sp., assembly GCA_024639765.1. GTDB lineage: Bacteria > Bacteroidota > Bacteroidia > Flavobacteriales > Flavobacteriaceae > Muriicola. Next base: position 13,223 of record JAHEHU010000059.1, on the reverse strand, counting down.
GAAACAGCCTTTGAAGAAGATGATTCTTCACGTATCCTTGCCGATTATGCGGAGTCTAATGGCTTTACCGTAGAAAGAGGGGTCGCAGGCATGCCCACAGCTTTCATTGCAACCTATGGTGCGGGGAAACCGGTTATAAGTGTACTGGGAGAATTTGATGCCTTACCGGGAATTTCTCAAAAGGCCCAGCCAACAAAATCTCCTTTGAATGAGGGAGCTGCAGGCCATGGTTGTGGCCACAATCTTTTTGGCACCGCCAGCCTTGGCGCAGCTATTGCCGTAAAAGAATTAATAGAAGCGGGCAAATTAAATGGGACCGTTAAATTCTTTGGAACACCTTCTGAAGAAAAGTATTTTGGGAAGATCTGGATGGTCAAGGCAGGACTTTGGGATGACGTGGATGTTAACCTAAGCTGGCATCCCAGTGCCAATACTGAAGCCGATGTTCAAAGCACCTTGGCACTGGTAGATTTTAAAGTGGAGTTCTTTGGGCAAGCGGCCCATGCCTCCGCAGATCCATGGAATGGCCGAAGTGCCTCAGATGCCCTGGAACTGTATACAGCCGGTATTAACTACTACCGTGAGCATATTAAGCCAACCGTAAGGATCCACTATCACATACAGGATGGTGGACAAGTTGTAAATGTAGTGCCAGATTATTCAAGACTTTGGGTACGTGTAAGAGATACCAAGAGAAGTGGCATGATGCCAGTTTATGAGAGGGTAATGGCAATGGCAGAAGGTGCCGCAATCCTGGCAAATGTTGATTATAAAATATCATTGATATCCGGTATTTATGAGGTGTTGGTGAACCGAGCCGGTGGGGAGATCATGCAAAAAAATCTTGAACTTTTGGGACCTATAACCTATACGGAAGAAGAAATGGTATTTGGTCGTAAGATTCAGGAGGAAACTGGTAAACCACAAGTGGGTATGGATAGTAAAATTTCCCCTCTCAAAGAAACCAAAGAGAATCCAGGTGGGGGATCTACAGATGTAGGAGACGTGAGTTGGAATGTCCCCAATATTAATCTTGGAGTTACGGTAGCCCCTAAAGATACCCCATGGCACTCTTGGGCCGTTGTAGCCTGCGGTGGAATGAGCATTGGTCATAAGGGCATGCTGCAAGCAGCCAGAGCCCTTGGTATGACGATGACAGATCTTTTTGAAAACCCCAAAATGGTTGAGAAAATAAAAGCTGAATATATAGAACGTAAAGGAAATGAAACCTATGAGGCCATAGTGCCGGAAGGTCCGCCGCCCATTGGTGCTAATTAATAAAAATGAATGCTATGTTTGGATTATTTAAGAAAAAATCACCTTTAGAAAAATTAGAGGAACAGTATAAGTCGGTCATGAAAGAAGCGTTTGATCTTTCCAAGGTCAATAGAAGCGCCGGGGACGCTAAATACGCTGAAGCAGATGAAATTCAGAAGAAAATAGACCAATTGATGAAGAAACAATAAAAATGGCTGAAAAAGAGATCATAAAGGAGTACAAAACAGAAGGGATAACAGTGATCTGGAAACCCAGAAAGTGCATCCATTCTGAGGTATGTGTAAAAGAACTCCCCCAGGTCTATAAGCCTAATGATAAACCCTGGATCGTCCCTGAGAATGCCTCAGCAAGCGATCTTAGATCACAAATAGACCAGTGTCCTTCCGGTGCACTCACCTATCGACTGGAAGAAGGATCAGAAGAACAGAAAAAATCAGATAATCATATGAGTAACAAAGTAGAAGTATTGCCTAATGGGCCATTAATGGTCCACGGAGAATTGGAGATCACATTGGCAGACGGTTCAAAGGAGAACAAATCGAAACCTACAGCATTTTGCCGATGCGGTGCCTCGGCGAAAAAACCATATTGTGATGGCAGTCATAGGGCAGCCGGGTTCAAGGATGATTAGCCGCCTTAAAATAGCATAGAACCAAGGAGTTAAATACCAAAATAGCAAAGAATATGAGAGTATACGTATTCCATACGTTGTTATACCTTTCTTTTATTTTGGGTTATTCACAAAGTGAAACGATGATATCCAGACTTGAGACGTATGATATTACCACAAACAAAAGAAGTCTGATAAGAGAAGAGAAGGGTCATTTTGAAGCACCTAACTGGAGTACTGATGGACGTTATTTTATTATTAATCAAGACGGATTACTCTATAAAATATCGGACGACGGGAATAAAAAGGAATTGATCCCATCTGGTGTTGCACAGCAGTGTAACAATGATCATGGCATTTCTCCCGATGGTGCCTTTTTAGCGATCAGTAATAACGATGTACTCTCAGGGGCTACGGGAGGAACCTCACGGATATATGTGTTGCCCGTGAAAGGAGGAGAGCCAAAGCTCATTACTAAAAAAATGCCCTCCTATTGGCATGGATGGTCTCCGGATGGTAAAAAGGTGGTATATACAGCCATGAGAAACGATACCTATGACATCTATCAAATTACTTTAAATGATACTACTGAAATACAATTGACCAATGCGCCAGGTTTAGATGACGGACCGGAATACAGTCCGGATGGGGAATACATTTATTACAATTCTTTCCAGTCTGGTATAATGGAGCTATGGCGAATGAGAAATGATGGAACGGACAAAAAGCAGTTAACGAATGATGCCTATTCTAACTGGTTTCCTCATCCATCCCCGGATGGAAAACACCTTGTATTCTTATCATATCTTGAAGATCAGGGACAGGGGCATCCGGCCTTAAAGAAAGTTTCTCTGCGATTATACAATCTAAAAAATAATAGCATTACAACACTATGCACGTTTACTGGTGGACAAGGTACCATCAATGTACCTTCATGGTCACCCGACTCGAGGAAATTTGCATTCGTTTCTTATCAATAAAACATCGCAACAATGGTAATTAAAAGAGCTTCTTTACCTTATTTAATGCTCATCGTTCTCTTGTGTATAGGCTCCTATGGAACGTCTCAGTCCTTTTCATTTAAAATAGACCACTATTCCATGATCGTTGAAGATCTGTCCATAACGGGAGACTTCTATGAAGATGTATTGGGTCTGCAAGAAATTCCGCATCCTGCGAACGCCGAAGGTTTTAGATGGTTTAGCATTGATGGTGCCGCACAGTTGCATTTGATCCGAAAAGATCTGGTATCTCCTGAAAAGAATAAAAGTGTACATCTATGTCTATCAACTTCAAAGCTTTCTTCTTTTATAAATTACCTTAAGGAAAATAAAATAGATTTCTGGGATTGGCCCGGAGAATTGGGAGCAATAACCAATAGAGAAGATGGTGTACAGCAGATCTATCTTAAAGATCCGGAAGGGAATTGGGTAGAGATAAACAATGCAAGTCAGTAGTCATCACTGCTAAAGTACCATGCGTTAACATATCTATAAGACAGAGGAAACAGTGCAATTCTTATTTTTGAGGTCAAATTTGCATCTATGTCCAACTCTATTAAGAAAATAGTCCCTTTAGGTTTCCCGTGGCCAACCGAAGATCCCTTTTTATTTTGTGTTTATCATCTGGATCATTATCCCAAAGGGAATGACGATATGGGACCTGCCAGTTCATTGGAAGGGCGTAATCTAGGAAACGATTTTGCTCCCAATGCCCAAGGCTGGCGTATGTATCACGGGCATACAGTACCCGGATTCCCTTACCACCCGCATCGTGGATTTGAGACCATTACCATTGTGAACAAAGGGTTCTGTGATCATTCTGATTCACTTGGAGCTGCAGGCCGTTTTGGTGAGGGAGATGTACAGTGGATGACCGCAGGAAGAGGCGTACAACATTCCGAAATGTTTCCGTTGTTGGATAAAGATAAAGACAACCCGTTGGAACTCTTTCAAATTTGGCTAAACCTTCCAAAAGAAAACAAGTTTGCCGATCCCCATTTTAAAATGCTCTGGCACGAGGATATTCCCATTGAAAAAAAGGACGGGGTAACCCTTAAGATCATTACCGGTGATTATGAAAATACGAAAGCCCCGCTGGCAGCACCCGATTCGTGGGCTGCGTCCAAAGATAATATGGTTGCGATCTGGAATCTTCACCTGGAACCTGGAGCCAGCTTTACCTTCCCGGCTATCCCTGAAAATGTACATAGAACACTCTATTTTTATGAAGGGGACTCTTGTGTTATAGAGAGTAACAAGATAAAACCGAACAATGCAATAGTGCTGAATAATACAGAGGTCGTTGTAACCAATAATGGATTAGAAACAGCTCATTTTCTAATGCTGCAGGGTAAACCCATAGAAGAGCCCGTAGCCAAGTATGGTCCTTTTGTCATGAATACCAATGAGGAAATAGAAAAGGCTATGCAAGAATACAGGCTAACAATGTTTGGAGGTTGGCCCTGGCCCCATCCGGATAATGTTCATGAGCGCAACAGAGGTCGTTTCGCCAAATACCCGGATGGCACGCTTGTAGAGAAATAGATGGAGGCAGATTCGCTTAGATTACTAGTAGATTTTGGTCTTGTTGTTCTGATATGGCTGGTACAACTCGTTATCTATCCCGGCTTTCTGTATTTTTCAAAGGACAGTCTTATTAGTTGGCATAAAAAGTATACGCCACGTATAACCATCATAGTACTTCCTTTGATGCTAGGACAATTAATGCAATACGGGGCACTATTACAACAAGAAAAAACATTCTATAGTATCGGCTCCTTTGTAATGGTGCTTATGGCCTGGTTACTAACATTTACCGTTTTTGTACCCAGACATAAGGAGATCTCAAACGGATCCCATACAGCAAAGACACTTGCACAGTTAGTTAAATTCAACTGGAGCAGAACACTGGTATGGTCACTTCTATTTTTATGGAATTTGGCTGCCAATTTTTCGTAATGATCACTTTTCATAAAGGGGACAGCATACAGCAAATAGAAGGTAGAATTATGTTACAGTCTTTTCCACTTCTGCGGGAAGTGCTGTAAAATCTTCGATGAATTAAAGCGATCCTATCATTTGAAAAATGGAGCAGATATTCGGCATTTACAATTACTACTTTGGCATAGTTCTATAAGACCATTGAGATTATACCCATGAATAGGACCGATCCTAATGTACATCATAGATTTATTATCTTAGTACACATAAGTAGGATATCAACAATAATGCTATCCCATTGTTCCCTACAATATAAAAATCATAGCTTAGAACAAAGATGGAAGCGAAAAAAATATTGATAATAATTGGCATAATATCACTTATAGTTATTGGCTTTTTTTATGTTTATCTCAATGCACTTGGTTCTGCGTGGATTATTAACAAGCCTGATAAAAGACCTTTTTTTGTAACTTCTAAACCAATAATAATTAAAAAAATACTGCTGCCAAAAGGGACGAAAATCATATATGAAAAACAATACTTTTGGGAAAAATATGAGCAGAAAGAATTGCTGAATGAGAAGAATATAACAAGTATTTATTTTAGAGAAGGGACAACAATAAACTGGGGAGGAGTGCCAATCACTTCAATTGTTAAGTTTTTCAATTCGGAAATGAAAGGGTTTTCTGTAACTGCAGATTTTGATAAATTAAACGAAAATAAAAAAACTCAATTCTCTAATCTATGGTTAAGTTGTAATAATAATTTGGGGATAACTGTAAAAAACACAAATGATTGGTCTTTTAACAAAAAAAATATTTTAGATGTTGAATCTTGTGGCGTGAATAACCAAAGGTATTTTGAGAAAGACAAAAATCAACAAAGGTTTCTAGATGATTTGTACAATGAATTGATGCTAATTAAAGATTAAAACTTATAATACTGACAGGCAACAATGTATATAAGCCATTAAAACGGCTCATATACTTGAACGTTAGGTCAAATTACGCAAGACATTTTTTACTCCAATAATTTGCATTTCATTTGTCTTACCATAGAACTGATATAATACCATAAATTATTAGTTACCGTTTAGTACTATCTACTTCCATTAATAGTACGGAAATGTGTCCTAAACCCTGGTGATCTTAGCGCCTATAGCACGCAGCCTTGTATCTATATTTTCGTATCCCCTGTCTATTTGTTCAATGTTATGGATCGTAGAAGTACCTTTTGCAGATAATGCCGCAATCAGTAGTGAAATACCAGCACGGATATCAGGAGAAACCATTACGGTAGATTTTAATGTAGATGTAAAGTCGTGCCCTATGACTGTTGCCCTGTGAGGATCGCATAATATGATCTTGGCTCCCATATCTATAAGTTTATCCACGAAGAACAATCTACTTTCAAACATTTTTTGATGGATAAGGACCTCTCCCTTTGCTTGTGTAGCTATGACGAGCATAATACTCAAAAGATCGGGGGTAAGACCTGGCCATGGAGCGTCTGATATTGTTAAGATAGAGCCGTCTATGTAATTATGGATTTTATAACCATTGGTATGAGCCGGAATGAAGATATCATCTCCCTTTCTTTCTATGGTAATACCTAATTTTCTAAAAGCCGTTGGGATCTGCCCCAGATTATCCCAGCTTACATTTTTAATGGTTAGCTCGCTTTTGGTCATGGCGGCAAGGCCGATCCAGCTGCCGATCTCTATCATATCCGGAAGCATCGTATGTTCTGTGCCTCTAAGCTCAGAAACACCATCAATGACCAGTAAATTAGAACCTATGCCACTGATCTTTGCCCCCATCCTGTTCAACATCTTGCAAAGTTGTTGCAGGTAAGGCTCACAAGCAGCATTATATATGGTAGTTGTTCCTTCGGCCAGTACGGATGCCATAACGATATTGGCTGTTCCGGTTACTGAGGCCTCATCTAATAGCATATAGGTGCCTTTCAACTTTTTAGCTTCAACACCATAGAAATGCTCTTCTTTATTGTACCTAAAGCTGGCACCAAGTTTTATGAATCCCTCGAAGTGGGTATCTAAACGGCGGCGTCCGATTTTATCACCTCCCGGTTTTGGAATATATCCTTTTCCGAACCTGGCCAACAATGGCCCTACCAGCATAATGGAACCTCTTAAGCCTCTTCCATCCTTCTTAAACTGGTCGGACAATAAATAATCCAGATTCACATCATCGGCCATAAAGGTATAGGAACCTTGGCCTTTTTTCTGGATCTTAACACCCAGATCTTCTAAGAGTGCTATTAATTTGTTGACATCAACAATATCTGGTATGTTGTGAATGGAAACCTTATCTGCGGTAAGTAGTACTGCACATAAAATTTGTAAAGCTTCGTTTTTTGCACCTTGTGGCGTTATCTCACCATGTAGTTTGTGACCGCCTTCTATTTGAAATGTACCCATCTACTCTTCAGAAGATTAATAGCGTTTCTTTCCTCTGTTACTACCTCGTCCTCCCTTTTTACCAGAGCTGCTAGGCCTATTGGACTTTGTGACCCGTTGTTTCAGGAATTGCCCGCTATCCGTAAGATTCTCCCCATCAGAAGCGAGGTCTATTTCGCCATTGCTCAACTCAAACAGATGTTTAAAGATAGCCTTGTCATCTACGGTATCCTTATTCCAGTTCAAATAGCATTTCTTCATATGGTTAGCGATGGCATATTCAAGTCCGTCGCGCATATCCCCTTTTTCCCATTTAACGGCCACATCTATCATTCGTTTAATGTTATTGCCATAAAAACGATACTTTGGAAAGTTCTGAGGATATTCCAGAGGATCAGGGCGTGCCTGCAACATTTCCTTACTTGTAATAGGGAAAGGTGAATCTACATCCAGTTTAAAATCGGACATGATGAATAACTGATCCCATAATTTATGCTGAAAATCGGGGACATCGCGTAAATGAGGTTGAAGGTTACCCATTACGGATATTATGGCCTTGGCTACTTTATTTCGCTCCTCTCTATCTGCTATAGAAACAGCATGGTCTACCATCTTTTGAAAATGACGACCGTATTCCGGAATAATGAGTTGCGAACGCTCAGTATTGTATTCTAAGTTTTCTACTAAATTCAAAGTGATTTATTTACAGTTGTTGAATGCTCTTGGAAGTAAGTTCTTAACGCCGGCAAATTAAGAAAATTATAGGAGAATAACTATTTTAAAGGGATATTACCCCCTTTACCTTAGCCACTTCCTTGTAATATCCTACCACAGCCTCAGGATCTGCAAGATGTACCGTAACAGACAAACTGGTATATTTTCCTTTGCTTGATTTTTTCGACTCAATAACCGCCCCTGAATTGTCAAAAATATTCTGAATAGCCTTTATCTTCTCAGCATCTGTTGGCACAATGAACTTATACAAGTAATCAGAGGGCCAGGAAGATGTGCGTAGCAATTCTTCCTTTAACCGCTTGTAAAATTCATCTGTATTATCTTTATTCATGTAAATTCTTTTTGCAAATATAAAGGGAATCAACTTATTTCTTGCGCATGTGTGTATTGTTTACATTTGTGTTAAAAGCACCTTCAAGTGATGCCAAAACGTATTGTGATAACGGGCGGTCCCGGTACGGGAAAGACTACAGTGATCAAAAAGCTGGAAGAAATGGGATATTACTGTTTTCATGAAGTGATCAGAGATCTTACACTGGAAGCTAAAAAGCAGGGAGACCCCACTAATTTTGTCACCAATCCATTGGCCTTTGTTGATGATCCTTTTCGTTTCAATCAGCATATACTGGAAGCAAGGTTAACGCACTTCCATGAAGGAGGAAATTTTAAGAATAAAATTGTTTTTTATGATAGGGGCATTCCTGATGTTCTTGCCTACATGCGATATTTTGACCAACCCTATCCAGAACATTTTATAGAATTATGCCAGGAACATCGCTATGACGAAGTTATTGTATTACCACCATGGGAAGCAATTTATGACACAGACGAAGAGCGCCTGGAGACTTTTAAGGAAGCCAAGGAAATACATCAGGAATTACTGACAATGTATGAGGAATTTCATTATCCTTCTATCATGGTCCCCATAGGAAGTGTTGAAGAACGTACAGATTTTATTATAACTAAGGTTCGCGGCGTATTGTGAAGGAAACACCCGAAAGCATTTTAGAAAAATACTGGGGCTTCTCCTCATTTAAAGGATCCCAGAAGCAGATCATTGGGTCTATCCTGAGGGGAAAGGACGTCTTGGCACTGCTGCCCACCGGAGGAGGAAAATCGGTTTGTTACCAGGTTCCTCCTTTGATGACCGAAGGTATTTGTGTCGTTGTTTCTCCGTTAATAGCACTTATTCGAGATCAGGTAAGTCAGCTTAAAGCCAGAGGCATAAAAGCGGTTGCCCTAACCGGTGGTATTTCTTTTGAAGAAACAAATACATTGCTGGATAACTGTTTATATGGAGGATACAAGTTTTTGTATTTGTCGCCTGAACGACTTCAACAGGAAATAGTTCAGGACAGGATCGGCCAGATGAATGTAACTCTTATCGCCATTGACGAGGCTCATTGTATCTCCCAATGGGGAATAGACTTCAGGCCCGCTTATTTAAAATGTGCTGACCTGCGAAGTTTACATCCCGAAGTACCATGCATTGCGGTAACTGCGACGGCAACAGAACGAGTCGCACAAGATATACTTGCCAATCTGGAACTGAGATCTCCTGTACTCATCAGGGATTCGTTTTACAGAGAAAACCTGATCTATAAAGTGTCGTATCAGGAAAATAAAAACCAACGACTCATACAAATGTGTCAGGTTGATGCCGCAAGCAGTATTGTATATGTCCGGAGCAGGCGCAAATCTGAAGAACTGGCTTCATTACTCAATCAAAAAGGTATCAGTGCCCTCCATTTTCACGGAGGAATAGCCCGGGAAGAAAAAGAAAAAAAATTACAGCAGTGGTTAGGCAACAATAAACGTATAATGGTAGCCACCAGTGCTTTTGGTATGGGGATAGACAAACCAGATGTGGCACGTGTTATCCATTATGAAATGCCTGAGAGTATTGAGAATTATTTCCAGGAAGCCGGGAGGGCAGGGAGAAATGGTGCCAAAGCAGAAGCGGTTTTACTCATAAGTAAGAACGATGAACAACGGTTGTTAAACCAGTTTATAAAAGTCCTCCCAGATGTTGCGTTTATAAAACTCCTTTATAACAAACTGAACAACTATTTTCAGATACCTTATGGAAGTTTAGATGAAGAGAACTTTTCATTTAATTTCAACGATTTTTGCGACACTTATCAACTCAACTCTGCCCTAGTTTATAATGGTATGCGACTGTTAGATCAACATTCAGTAATTGCTCTTTCTCAAAATTTCTCAAATAAAACTTCGGTACAATTTCTTGCCTCAAAAAATGCGATCTTTTCTTATTTTGAACATCACCCAAAAGAAGCACACATCCTTCAAGTTCTCTTAAGGACCTATGGCGGTGTTTTTGAATTTGATACAAAGATCAATACGCTGCTGATCGCCAAGAAATCAGAAGTGGCTGAAAGTACAGTGTTTACAACACTTAAAAAAGCTGAAATGGATGGGATCATAGCCTATAAGCACGAAAAGCAAGATATGGAACTTACTTTTCTCGTCCCCAGAGAAGATGACAGGACCATTAATGTTTTTGCGCATAAGATCAGAGATCTGAATCAGCTAAAGATCGATAACGTGAATGCCATTCTTAAGTATGTAAAAAATAGAAAAGAATGCAGAACCAGACAATTGCTGTCTTATTTCGGGGAAAAAAATGAATCTGCCTGCGGAAATTGTGATGTTTGCCTGCATAACACCCCAAAGAGTTCTAAAGATTTGAAAACCTTAGATTCAGATATTCTGGCTCTTTTGCAAAAACAGGCGGTCTCCTCCCAAGGACTTGTTGAATCCCTAGGACAGGAAAGGGACATTATTTTAAAGGAGCTGCAGTTTCTTTTAGAAGAAGGGAAGATTACCATTACTCCCAATAATGAATACAAAGTACATAAATGAGAACACTAAAGATCATTTTTATGGGCACGCCGGACTTTGCGGTAGCCAGTTTGAGGGCACTGATAGAACATAAGTATACTGTTGTTGGAGTGATCACTTCTCCAGACAGACCGGCGGGAAGAGGACAAACATTAAGACAATCTGCAGTAAAAGAGTATGCAACATCTAAAGGTTTACGAGTTTTACAACCTACAAATCTTAAGGCAGAGGCATTCTTAGGAGAATTGAAACAATTGGAAGCTAATTTACAGATAGTGGTTGCGTTTAGAATGTTGCCTAAAGTAGTTTGGAAAATGCCTGCTTATGGCACTTTTAATCTTCATGCTTCCTTGTTACCAGACTATCGGGGAGCTGCCCCAATTAATTGGGCCATCATCAATGGCGAGGAAAAGACCGGGGTTACCACTTTCTTTATTGACGAGAAGATTGATACAGGAGCCATCATTGCACAGACAGAATGTCCTATTAGCAAGGAAGATACCGCCGGCTCACTTCATGATAAGTTGATGATTCAGGGTGCCGAGCTTGTCTTAAAGACAGTACAACACATTGAAAAAGGTGAAGTAAAGACAATAGATCAAAAGCATGTAAAAGTTGTTAAGGAGGCTCCCAAATTATCGAAGGAGAATTGCGAGATCAAATGGGATGCTTCACCAAAGGCCATTTATGATCAGATTAGGGGGCTAAGCCCCTACCCTGCTGCCTGGACCACACTTATCAATAAAGAGGAGTCTATTTATCTAAAAGTATATAAGGCATCCTTCACCCAGGAGGAAAATTCTGTACCTAACGGAACCTTATTAAGTGACAAGAAGAGTATTAGGGTTGCGGTTAGCGGTGGGTATATTTGGCTCGAAGAAATTCAACTCCCTGGAAAACGTAAAATGAACGTAAAAGATGTCCTAAACGGATTGAAATTAGATAAAAATGCGCATGTTCGCTGAAGTCCCATGTACACGGGGCTCAAAGAATCCATCAAAAAATTGCTACTTTATCAACAAACCCCTGAAGTTATCAACAAAAACCCCGATTTCCCTTGATTTTACTTGTCTTAACGCCAAATCCGTATAAATTTGTTTGAGCTTTATAATGTTTAACAACAATTAATTTACTTGAATTATGAACAAAACAGAATTAATCGATGCAATGGCAGCTGACGCTGGCATCACAAAAGCAGCCGCTAAAAAATCTTTGGAATCTTTCTTAGGAAACGTAGAAAGTTCTCTTAAAAAAGGAAACCGTGTTTCTTTAGTAGGTTTCGGATCTTGGTCAGTATCTAGAAGAAGCGCAAGAGAAGGAAGAAACCCTTCTACTGGAAAAACTATCCAAATTAAAGCAAAAAATGTAGTAAAATTCAAAGCAGGTTCAGATTTGGCCGGAGCTGTGAACTAATTTTTGTTCTAAAAGATATAATGAAAGCACTTCCCAAAAAGAAGTGCTTTTTTTGTTGTTGTAATTTTTTTGTAGTTAAATAGTTTTATTCTATTTTAGAAAAAAGGAATTCCCCTTATGACAAGTCTTAAACCTAAGAAAGGAAAGCTATTGATCGCTGAACCGTCATTAACCGGTGATGTTTCCTTTAATAGGTCGGTGGTGTTGATCGCTGAACACAATGAAGAAGGTTCTGTAGGTTTTATTTTAAATAAGCCACTAGACTATGATATCAGTGATCTGGTTAGGGAGATCCTAATTCCTTTTCCTGTTTTTAATGGCGGTCCGGTTGAACAGGATAACTTATATTTTATCCATAAGGTACCTCATTTGATAAATGAAAGCGTGGAGATCTCAGATGGTATATTCTGGGGAGGCGATTTTGATGCTACTATTGCCCTTATCAATAAAGGAGTAATCACCTCTAAAGATATTCGTTTTTTTCTGGGATATTCTGGCTGGTCCTCTCTTCAGTTAGACCAGGAACTCGATTCTAAATCCTGGATCGTGGTAAAAAATCACTACGAAAGCGAGATCATTGAAAAATCTACTAATTCTTTTTGGAAAGAGAAGATGATGGAACTGGGGGGCAACTATCTTTTATGGTCCAATGCCCCTGAAAACCCAAGCCTTAATTAAGTCGGGCCATTGCATTAATTTTTCCCAGTAATTCTTTAGCCAGTGTGCTCTTGTAACTAGCCTTTCTGTACTGTGTAACGGATTGTATTCCAAATTTTGTGTCTGTGATGAATATTTCGTCCGCCTTCTGAAGTTCAAAAGGGGAAATAGATGCTTCCTGAATGGTATATTCCGGAAGTTCACCAAGCAACTCTATCATTTTTTTTCTCAGAATACCATTCTCACACCCGTCAGCCAATGGAGGTGTTTTGATCTCGGTTTTATTTACTAAAAATATATTCCCTTT
>JAHEHU010000058.1 GCA_024639765.1 Eudoraea sp. | reverse complement strand
ATTCAATATCAATTACATTCCGCTGATCATTGTCAATGGCCACAATCCCTACATTATTTGGCATCAGCTTATTATTTTTTTGCTGGTAATCCTTGTAACGGATCTCTAGTAGTCTTTTTTTCAGTGGTTGTGCAATTTGTTGTGAAGCCAACTTAAAGGTTCCCGGGTCTATTTGAAAAAGGATCTTAAAGAGCTCGTAAGAAGTACGTGGTTTTAATTCATAAGAAGAAGTGTTCAGTGAAACATCATAACGATCATCCCTAAGATCAAAAAGGGCCTCCCCAAGCAGTAGATTTTGCACCTTGGTAAAATCCAGATCGGTTCCTAATAATTGGCTTAAGTACTCAAAGCTGCCATCGAAGTAATTATTCTCTAATTTATTATAAAAGGAAACTCTATTTGGGGTAATTATGGCCTTTACAACGCCCAATGGTGCACTTAACCAAATGGTCTTGTCTTTTTCCATTCTGAGGCTCACTCCAAGACTTTGACTTGAGGCACCATCTGAATACTCTATCCTTAGTTTGCTGGTGAGTGTTTTAAAATTGACAGTGTTTTTGTAATGATTCTTAATGATCGTTCTAGCAGTAAGATTGGCATCTAAGGTTTTGTCTGATATGACCTTGGAAGATTTGCAGGAGCTTACCAGGATCAGTAGTAATCCAACAAACGCCCATCCATTCCTTACTATTCGCTTCTTCACCTTCATGCTATGAGCCATTCTTTATTTTACTAAGATACGTATTCGCCTTTGTTGTTTCCCCAAGGGCGGTATGCGCCCTCGCCAATTCATTATAGAATTTAAATAACAATTCATCGTCATCAAAAACAAAATCCACTCCCATTACAAAGTAATCTATAGCCTCCCTATATTGAACCTTTTCATTGAGAGCCAACCCTTTAGCATAATAAAAAAAGGGTTGGGAAGGATATGATTCAATAGCCTCTTCTGCTTTTTTATTCAGAAGATCAATCTCTCCTTTCTCAAAGAGCGAATTGAGTTCTTTGGTTAATACCGTAACGGGGTTTTCCTCCTCAATATTTTCAATGCCCGGTAATTCTTCACTAACAGATGTCTCCTGTTTTATTGAATCCTGGATCTTACTGCTAAGATCACGGGTAAACTTGCTGGATCGCAGATCTTTAAGGACCTCTCTGGCAAGATCATATCTTTTCTTTTTAAAGTATATCTGAGCCAGATTTTCTTTTAATTGTACCGCACTGTAAGGGATTTGCTCTTTAATTCCCTTTAGATCGGATCCCTGAATTTCCCTGATCTCTACTAAGGTGTTCAGGTACCACATATTGGCAGGTTTGCTTATAATGGCTATACGTGCATACTCCTCTGCCAGGACCAATTGATTATTCAATCTATATGTCTTTGCTAATTCATGATCAATAACATCATTATTAGGCGCTAATTGTTTGCATTTTAATAGTGCATTTATGGCCTTGCCATAATTCTCTATCCCTTTTTGCTTTAATGCCTCAAAAAACAATTCCTGAAAGACATCAGTATTTTCCTCCAATGAAATGGCTGCGCTTTCCTCTTCTTCCTGGGCAAACGCATTTACTGGTAACGTAAGGGTTGCCAAAATAATAATCGCTATGTAACGAAACGATCTCATAGAAAACTTGTAATCGTATTGTTTAGACAGGCATAGGTAACAGACTACTGGGTGCCGGTACTGCCAAAACCTCCTGCCCCTCTAGTTGTTTGGGATAATTCATTTACCTCATGCCATTCTGCCCTTTCATGTTGTGCGATCACCATTTGGGCAATTCGTTCCCCATCATTGACAACAAAAGGCTCATTCGATAAATTAACAAGAATCACGCCAATCTCACCACGGTAATCAGCATCTATGGTTCCAGGGGCATTCAGAACGGTAATGCCTTTTTTCGCGGCCAGGCCACTTCTTGGACGTATCTGAGCCTCATACCCCACTGGCAATTCCAGGAACAGCCCTGTTTTGATGATCATTCGTTCAAGTGGTTTGAGAGTCACCGGGTTCTCAAGATGAGCGCGCAGATCCATCCCTGCAGAGGCGTTGGTCTCATAGTGAGGCAATGCGTGATTCGATATATTAATTATCTTAATGTTCATTCTTTACAAAAATTCGTTTTAACAGGTCAAATTCCATTTTATAAACCAGCAGTAAAAATACTAAAAGAAGGAACGACCCAATGAAGATGTTTCCTTTAAAAACATAAAAAGATAGAGCCGAGAATACAATTGAAATCCCCATATAAAATCCAATTTTTCGAAGATTATACGGAATTGGGTAGAATTTCCTTCCAAAATAATAAGACAACACCATCATGCTGGCATAGGCTGCCAGGGTAGCGTATGCTGAAGCATAGTACCCGATCTTGGGTATGAAGAAGTAATTGATTGCGATTGTTATCAAGGCCCCAACGATTGAAATATAAGCCCCAAACCTGGTTCTGTCAGTTACTTTATACCATACGGATAGATTGTGATAGATCCCAAGGCAAAAACTTGCCAGGATTATGATGGGCACCACGGGCATGGCTTCCCAATAGTCCGAATTTAAGACTATCAATTTTTTTAAAATATCAGCAAAAACAACTACTGCCAGTAAAATGACACTTCCCAGTACCACAAAATAATTGGTGATCTGGGCATATGCCTTCTGCGGGTTTTCTGATTTGGCGTGACTAAAGAAAAAAGGTTCTATTCCAAGGCGAAACGCAGTGGCAAAGAGCGTCATAAACAAGGCTATCTTATAACAGGCAGAGTACTTCCCGATCTCGCTCTTGGCAATGGCCGTGGGAAGTAGTTCTGATAGCATAATACGGTCGAACACTTCATTAATGGTAAAGGCAATACCAGCGATCATAACAGGAAGCCCATATCTGACCATTTGTGACCACAAGGCTTTATCGAAGGTATATGAGGGAAGTATATAGCATTTCCCCATTAGCAGGAGGGTAAGGCCGCTAGCTATTAAATTGGAAATAAAAATATACGAAATCTGAAAATCGGCTATATATATGGTGTTAAATACACTATCTGGATTTTCCAAGATAAAGGTTGGAAGCAGTAATAAAAAGAAAACATTTAACCCTAAATTCACAGCGACATTCAGAATTTTAATGACAGCGTATCTTTTAGGTTTTTGTCTTGCTCGTAACCATGCAAAGGGAATAATTGCCAGAGCATCGAGTGCTAAAATATAGATAACATATTGGATAAACTGTTGATCTATATTCAACAGTAACGCCACTTTATTTTGAAAAAGCAATGCGATCAAAGTAAAGAAAAAGGTAGTTACACCAAGGGAGATCAATGATGTAGACACCACTTTGGTTCTATTGTATTCACTGTTGTAATACCTGAAGAAAGCTGTTTCCATGCCGTATGCAAGGATGACGTTGAAGATCGCAAACCATGCGAAAATAAGGGTCACTTCTCCATAAGAACCTGTAGGCATTACTTTGGTGTAAAGCGGCACCAAGATAAAGGACAGCATTCTGGGCAAAACAGTGGCCAGCCCATAAATAAATGTTTGCTTAAATAATTTTTGAAACAGACTCAACCGTACGATGTTAGGTAAGGCTTAAAATTAGGTATTTAAAGCCTGCTAACAAAGTTAGTTTTTTGGACGTGAGGGATATACCAAAGGAAGCTTATCTTTTACTCCCTTCATTTTATGGTAGTAGATCTTTTTCTTTCCCTTTTTGCGGAACCCAATCACTACCTCATCCTTCTCTAAATCAAAAGGAAATTCTACCTCCTCCGTTTTCAGTAGTGACGGGGGTTGGTTCCCAATTTCTTCTCTAGGATCTGCGTGCATTACCATATCCGGGGTTCCCTGTTTATTTTTATTCTCCCACTTACATATTAAGGTAGTTCCCTTTTCATTTTGCAGCAGGGAGGGCTTCATTATATGGCCCCTGAAAAAGATCTCTTCAAAGGTCACATCGTCCTTATTGTCAATAATTGGAAGGCTTAGTATAAATCCTGATCCTCCTTCCTCCTTGCCGGCTGCATAGTCCTGACAACTTGGATCTTTAATAGTAAAAGGAACCTCCATGACCATTTTCTTCTGGGAGGAACAACCAAACAGTGCAAATAGTATTACAATAGTTAATACAGATATTTTTCTCATGTTTCAGATCTCTTTTTAGATATCCTCCAATAGTAATGCCAAAAATAGACATTCCACAACATTAATTAAAAAACCCCGATCTAGGTCGGGGTCTTTAGATTGCTTATTTCAACAGAACACTTAATTATTAAGTGCTTCTGCCCCTCCGACGATCTCAAGGATCTCATTGGTAATGGCTGCCTGGCGAGCCTTATTATATGTTAGTTTTAATTGATCCCGAAGTTCAGAGGCGTTGTCTGTTGCCTTGTGCATGGCTGTCATACGTGCCCCATGTTCACTGGCAAAAGAATCTCGTATTGCTTTGTATAACTGCGTCTTTAAAGATTTTGGAATCAACTCCATAACGATCTTCTCCTTTTCCGGCTCAAAGATATAATCCATTGTTGAGGAAGATTCTGAATCGGATGATACAATGGGAAGAAATTGCTCAGTCATCAAGATCTGGGTAGCTGCATTTTTGAATTTATTATACACCAGAATTATTTGGTCGTACTTCCCCTCAGCAAAATAACTCATCAATTCTTCGGCAATCACGGCTACATTGTCAAAAGACAGGTCATCGTACACTTTGCTGTGATTCGCAATTACTGTGTTCTTTTTTCTCAACAGGTCATTTCCCTTCTTCCCAATGGCCATAAAATGTACCTCTTGTTGCTTGTAGTTGTCCGTTTTTAAAGAAACAGACTGTTTAATCACATTGGAATTAAAGGCGCCACACAGTCCCCTATTAGAAGTGATGGTTACCACCAAAACTTTTTGAAGCGGGCGTTCAGCTGAATATGCACTTCCCGTATCCGCATCCAGACTTCCGCTTAAGTTCTGCAAAAGTTCTGTAAGCTTATTGGCATAAGGGCGCATAGCGGTAATAGCATCCTGTGCTTTTTTCAATTTTGCAGCAGACACCATCTTCATGGCGCTGGTGATCTGCATGGTTGATGAAACCGATGCTATTCTATTCCTTATTTCCTTTAGATTTGCCATGTTCTGTTTGCTGTGATCTAGCTTTTATATTTTTTAACCATGTCCTGGCACACCGCAGTAAGGGTATCTGTTACCTCATCGGTTAGCTTTCCTGCTTTGAGGCTATCCAAGACATTCCTGTGTTTCGCATTCAAAAACTCGATAAAGTCTCTTTCAAAATCCTTTACTTTCTCCACAGGTACATCGCGCAATAGGTTTTTAGAACCTGCATAAATAATTGCCACCTGGTCCTCCACAGTAAACGGGTCGTTTTGTGCCTGCTTTAATATCTCAACGTTTCTACGTCCTTTTTCGATTACATTAAGTGTGGCTGCATCAAGGTCTGAACCAAACTTGGCGAAGGCTTCCAATTCCCGGAACTGTGCCTGGTCTAATTTCAGCGTACCGGCTACTTTCTTCATAGATTTGATCTGTGCAGATCCCCCTACCCTTGAAACCGATATACCCACGTTGATCGCCGGTCTAACACCCTGGTTGAACAGATCCTGCTCAAGGAAGATCTGACCGTCCGTAATGGAGATCACGTTCGTTGGAATATATGCAGAAACGTCACCTGCCTGCGTTTCAATAATTGGTAAAGCCGTTAAAGAACCTCCACCTTTAACCATGGGTTTTAAAACTTCTGGAAGGTCGTTCATGTTCTTTGCAATAGAATCATCATCAATAACCTTTGCAGCGCGCTCCAGGAGTCTGGAGTGAAGGTAAAATACATCTCCGGGGTATGCTTCCCTACCCGGTGGACGTCTAAGTAATAAAGACACCTCCCTGTAGGCTACAGCTTGTTTTGATAAATCATCGTAAATGATTAGAGCAGGCCGACCAGAATCTCTAAAATATTCTCCGATCGCAGCTCCTGCAAAGGGAGCGTACACCTGCATTGGTGCCGGGTCAGAAGCGTTAGCGGCAACGATCGTTGTATAGGCTAAAGCGCCCTTGTCCTCTAATGTCTTTGCGATGTTAGCCACTGTAGAGGCTTTTTGACCAATAGCTACATAGATGCAATACACAGGATTTCCTGCATCATAGAATTCTTTCTGATTGATAATAGTATCTATACATACGGTGGTCTTTCCTGTCTGACGGTCGCCAATAACCAGCTCTCGTTGGCCTCTACCAATTGGTATCATGGCATCGATCGCCTTAACTCCGGTTTGAAGTGGCTCATTCACCGGTTGGCGAAAGATCACCCCTGGCGCCTTTCTTTCAAGCGGCATTTCATATGTTTTTCCGGCAATAGGTCCTTTTCCGTCTATAGGAGTACCCAACGTATCTACTACACGGCCAACGATCCCTTCACCTACATTGATAGAAGCGATTCGCTGTGTTCTTTTAACCGTAGTTCCTTCTTTGATCCCTCTTGACGGACCTAAAAGAACCACACCTACATTATCTTCTTCCAGGTTAAGAACTATCCCCTCAAGGCCTCCTTCAAACTCAACCAACTCACCGTATTGTGCATTGGAAAGCCCATAAACACGGGCTATACCATCACCTACCTGCAGAACGGTTCCTATTTCATCCAAGGTTGCTTTGGCTTCAAAGCCCGATAATTGTTTCTTTAAGATTGCCGATACTTCAGCGGCTTTAACTCCTGCCATAAGATTACAATATATGTCGAAGTGAGAAGGGATACCCCTTGTTTACTTCGTAATTAAATTTATATGCTTTTAGTAAATTCTCTTTTAATCGTATTCAATTTATTTGCGATGCTCGCGTCGTATTGCAGGTCTCCTACCCTTAGGATAAACCCACCAACAATACTCTTATCTATCTCATTTTTAACGGTGATCTTATTCCCGGTTATTGCAGATACCTGACGCAATACTTTTTTCTCTAATTCACCAGATAATGGTACCGCCGTTGTAACGAAAGCTACACCCTCTCCCTTAAGATCTTCATTAAGAATTATATATTTTAGAGCCACTTCATTCAATAAAGAAATCCTTCTATTTTGAATTAAAAGATCAATAAGTCCTTCTGTAATGGCATGGCATGCTGTAAAGATTGCCATAAGGGCTTTTTTCTTAAGAGCTCCCTTTAAAACCGGACTGCCCAGCATTTCACGAAGTTCTTTGCTAGCATTCATAGTTGAAACTATGGACCGCATATCCTCCTCTAAGACATCTGTCTTTTTCTTCTCAACCGCAAAATCTAGGATCGCTTTTGCGTAGCGTGCTGCTGCTCTGGATTCGTTCATAGGGTGTTAGTTCAATTTTAGGTCTCCTAACATATCATCGACCAATTTTAATTGCTTATCCTTATTGGTCAATTGCTCTTTCAATACTTTTTCAGCGATCTGAACAGAAAGATCTGCCACCTGATTCTTGATCTCAGCCACGGCTGCTTTCTTTTCGCTGTCTATGGTTGCTTTCGCCTGAGAGATCATCTTATCGCCTTCTACCTTTGCCTTTTCTTTTGCGTCAGCCATCATTTTTTCTCGTAATTCACGAGCCTCCTTTAGCATTGCTTCACGTTCTCCGCGAGCCTCCTGTAAAAGCTTCTCACTGTCTGCCGTGACATTCTGCATTTCTTTTTTGGCATCTTCTGCAGCTGCCAATGCATTCTTGATCCCTTCTTCACGATCATCTACCGCATTAAGAATCGGTTTCCATGCGTATTTATAAAGTAAAAGAAGCAATAAAACAAACAGCAGGGTTTGCCAAACGAACAACCCGAACGAAAAATCATTTAATAATTTATCCATAAATAAAACCTTTATGCATTTAATTTTAAACAAAGGAGGGCCATAACCAACCGTTATGGCCGAGTCCTTTACTTGTTAGATTTAGACGGCAAATAGGGCCGCAAAACCAATACCTTCAATAAGCGCCGCTACAATTAGCATTGCTGTTTGAATCTTTCCGTAGGCCTCTGGCTGACGGGCAATGGCTTCCATAGCAGAACCACCGATTCTACCAATACCAATACCAACACCAATTACTACCAAACCTGCACCTACCATTACTGGAATTTCCATACTCTATCTAGTTTAAAATTAAAATTCAACACTCAATCTTTTCCCTTTTGGGAAAAAGACTATTACAAATGAGCCAATTCCGGCTCTTCCTCATGATGATCATGTTCTTCGGAGGCAAAGCCAAAATAAAGAGAAGATAACATGGTGAAGATATACGCCTGTAAAAGGGCTACTAATATTTCAATCAATGTGATGGCAAACGCCAGGAAAAATGATAAGGGACTTCCTATCCAACTTTTAAAGATGAACATTAATCCTATAAGACTCATTAAAACAATATGTCCTGCCTGCATGTTCGCATATAAACGTATCAAAAGCGCAAATGGCTTAATGATCAGGCCCAGTAATTCAATGGGGACCAGAATAACATAAATGGGTAATTTCCCGTACCATGGCATGGCATCGCCTAACGGATCTACCAAATGCTTCCAATAGTCCTTGGTTCCGGTGAAATTAGTGATAAGAAATGTTAACAATGCCAAACCAAAAGTGATGGCAATATTTCCTGTAACATTGATCCCAAGAGGCGTAAGGCCAAACATGTTCAGGAACCAGATGAAAAAGAAAATAGTTAAGAGAAATGGCATGTATTTCCTGTACCTCTTTTCTCCAATAGTTGGTTTAGCAATATCATCTCGTATATAAAGTACAATTGGTTCAAAAAATCTACCTGCTCCGGTAGGAACACCATTATTCTTGGCATACGATCTTGCCAGGCTCGAAAATAACCAAAGCATTAAAAGACCGGTTATGATCATCATCACAACATTCTTGGTAATGGAAAAATCTATTGGTCTTACATTGGTAGCATGACCTTCTTCATCATAGGTGATGGTGCCTTCTGCATCCGTTTTATAAATCTTCCCGTGGTCTAATGCATAATAGTTGCCACCTGCCTGAGCAAGCGTTTCCCCATGATGAAATTGTGAGGAAGAGAAAATCTGTATCCCGTTATCCCAAAGGATCACAGGCAAAGGGAGTCCTACGTATACATGTTCTCCACTGTCTGCGGTATAAGAAAAAATAGAAAAATCGTGTGAATCCTGAAGGTGATGATCAATATATTCTTTGATCTCTGTCTTCAAGTCTTTTTTAGTCCCCTCCGAAGTTTCTTCCTTGGCAGTGGCCGAAAGGCTGAATCCCAGGAATATTGAACAAATAAATAGAACTTTTACGGTTAAAAGGCTTCTCATATTCTTTTTAAATACGGGTCTCTAAAAATCCGTGCAAATGTAAGGCATTCTTCTAAAAAGAAAAAAGCATTTAGAAGTTTATTTTAAAGGCGTTTGAGAGGTATAAGAAGGTCCTTATTGTTATTTTAATGCATTGAGCATTTTGGCCGTATAAACGGTTTCCAGAATCAAACAAAGGAGGTATGGAATAAAAAAGGCGGCGAATTCAGATTTAGCAATAATATCATCTGCTCTATATGCTGGGTAAAAAACGAGAAAGAAGATCAAAAATTTTAACATGCTCCCACCCATATACAGGAACCCAATTTGGTTTTTGAGTCTTATTCGCAAGGCATACAGCGCTAAAAAGATGGCTAATGCCAGTATAAAATTCAGAATATAAGATAAAAGAAGCATGTCTGACCATTGTGGAATATTCAGATAAGACTGTGCCTGCACATGCATCAATAAGAGGACGCCCAATGAACCTGCAAGAAGCAAGATATATGAGGTGACCAGTCTGGGTAGTGCCATTAATACTTTACTCTTTTAAGCTGAAGTAATACTACATATATAGCAATGGCTACCCCAATTATGGTTGCCATAGCGGTAAAAATTCGTTTTTCCGTTTGATAATGCTGATCTAACCAGATCCCTCCCTTGGCCGCTAAAAATATGATAAGCCCCATTTCAAATCCAATACCAGATAAAATGGCGATATTCTTTAACGGGTTTCTTCCTTTAGGAGGCTTTTGCTGGTTCATTTTTGTTGCCCACCGTCGAAGATTTATAAGAAGACGTTGAAGAAGAAACAGTATTTCCGGAAGAACTGCTCAAGGAACCTTTGCCTTTCATATTACAAGAGGCATTAAAGGTAGCACCCGGTTCTACTGCCAGTTTGGCTACAGAGACCGTGCCCTCTATGACAGCAGATGCTTTGAGAGTTAAGAGCTCGGAAACCATTAATTCTCCATTGAAATTTCCTTCAACATCTGCATTTTGGCATTCTACTTTTCCGTGGATGTAGCCATCTTTGCCAATTACTACCTTGCCTGAGGTTTTTAAATTGCCATTAAGTTTTCCGTCGATTCTAAAATCTGCTTCGGATGCAATATCACCTTTGATCTTAGTGTTTTTTTCTATTCGGTTAGGTTGTCCTCCAATTTCTGTCATAGCTCTGGGTTTTTTGTTATCTGAAAACATGGATTTAGGGTTTTGGGGTTAAATTATGTCGTCTGTAGTCTTCTATATTCTTGTGAATCTGTACTGTTTTATAGTTGTTGGATAAAATTACAAAATTCTCATTAGCGATCCTGTAATCTTTGTTGTTTTTTAGGAGTTCCACATATCCCAAGGCAAAATCTCTGGATTTAAATCCATGGACAACTATAAATTCATCCTCCAGATTGTAGATGTCCTTAGAGACTTTATTGCTATAATTTAAGTCTTTTAGTGAGGCCTCCAGTCTGTTTTTTAGTCGTATTGCCGCGTCATCATTATTCCTTTTAAAAGGAAAAACTACTTTCCAATTACCCCCGGAAGTCATTTCATTTTCAGTAGTAAATTCCTGAGGTTCAAGTTTTGGGAGTTGTTCAGCAACCATTTCCTGCGCTTTTTTTCCTTCCGGCTTATTAGGGTAGTTCAATGCCACATAGTTCAGCGCCTCCTTAAACTCTTTAAAACCCTGTAGCCTTCCAATAGCGGTTGCTTTCAACATTTCAAATTTTGGAACCACAGGATCTCCGGGGAACATATTAATACTTTCTTCAGAGCCCGTGATCACTCGCAGGAACTCCTGGGCTTCAAAAAGCTGGTACAAACGGGCATAGCGAGCTTCAGGTCCATCTTCTGAGGCCTCTAGTACAATCTGTGGATTAAGGAGTATCTCTGCATAGCGAGAACTGGGGTGATTTTGGATAATATTGTCCTTCATATCCTTTGCTAACGGACTTCCAACTTCCTCATAGATCTTGTAAAGATTGTATTTGGATGGAAGCAATAGCCTTTCCTCGGGAGATGAATCCAAGACCCGCTCCAATTTTGCAGCTGCAAGCATATTTTCCTTAAACTTCTCTTTGTAAATAAGTCCAAGCTGATAATTAGCAAAATTCCGTTCGCGATCCAGGCTGTCAATAACTGCAACATCCGTAGGGACCTTGTCCAGATAATACTCCAATGAATATTTAAGATCTTCGGGTATCTCGCCCTGATCATTGTCCTGATCACCTGTTGTTATCGTTGCTATCTCTGGTCCCTGAGCACCTTTTGTGCTCCACCGCCAGTTATCTTCCAAGGTTCTGTTGCCCCATTTATTCTTGAATTCGGTTTTCCCATACCCAAGACTTGTGATATTATAGAAATAGAACTTTCCTTTGTTCTCTTTCCCTCCTTTAGATTCACCAAAGGCAGCAAAACCTGCATTAAGGCGCGATTCTTCTTTTGCCGCCAATTCGTCAGCCTTTGCTTTTAACTGATCTATATAGGCCTGGAAATAGACTTTTCGTCCTTCCAATGGCATCTTATAAACTGTAATCACGCTATCTGCATATTGTACCGTACTTTCATAGATGATGACATCTTCGAGATTATCGAGCTTCTTCTTTATAGTGCGATATTTCTTGGTGTTCTCCGTAAGGTTAGGCAAGACACTGTCGTAATATGCGCCGGCGGTTTTATATTCATTATCATCGAAATAATATTCGGCCAGATCTTCATAGTTTAGCGCAAATAATTGTGGTGATTGATTGGCTGCCCTGAGTGATTTATCATAGTAGGCCAACGAAAGGCTATCCTGTTCAAGGGTATTGTGGTAAACGGCAATTTGCCTGAAGATCTTATCCAAAAATGGGCGGTTTTCCCTATTTAGTTCAAGCCAGGTTAGGTACTCCAGCAGATCTTGCTTATTCTCATCCGTGATCTCAATATTTTGAATTTTTTGTAAATGCGCATTTACCCAATATACCCTTGGTGTTTTACGCTGAAGGCCAATGATCTTATCAAAAGCCAGGTTGGCGCTGTCCTTAAACCCCAGCTGATTATATAATTGCCCAATAATAAAATAGTACCGTCCTTTTTCTGTATTCTTTTTAGTGTATGCAGAGGCAATCTTTAATTGCTGTATAGCTGTATCTGGTGCTTTTAGGTTGATGTATGCCTGTGCCATCATCGCTCTGGCATCTGCGTATTCCTGATCTTTTAATTTTTCATATTTTAAAAGACGTCTTAAATTTCGCAAAGCCAGTTCCTCATTTTCCAGGCGGATATTGGTCTTTTCTCTCCAAATGGTGGCTTCATTCAACTTATCGCTTGCTGCATATTTCTGAAGAATATAATTGAAAGCCTCAATGGCGGGGACATAGCGTTGATCAAAATACCGTGCTTTTCCCAGGAGTAAGAAGGCTTCATCGGTTTGAGGGTTTCGCTCCTCATTCCCGATCTCCATGCTGTGCTTTTGAATGGCCTTGGTTGCTTTGTCTTCCGCCCGGATAAAATTTGGGTTATTATCCTCGGAATCTAATTTTATATCGTCGGTAACTTCCAGTCGTTCCACAGGTAAAAGTTCCCAGTAATTATCCCGATACGTGTCGTTTAATTGCTCCCTGCCTTCCTCAAAGGCCAGATTGCCATTATACAGTACGTTGTACTTAGTATTAAGGGCGTGCCAGTTTCTATTGACAAAGGCATCTTTTTTAGTGGAGCAGGCACTTAGAAACAGGGCCCCACAAAGCAAAATGATATAAAAATTGTTTTGAAGCTTCAAAATTAGCGGAATTCGTACGCTATGTAAACTCTAAAACCGCCCGTTTAGTATGCCAGTCCTCGACAAAATGCATGCTTTTTTAAAATAGCTTCATTTTGATAAAATTCAGCTTGTAAGAAGAAGTAAATTCTTATCCTCCGAAAAAGGTTTCCAGTTCTTTTAAGGTCTGGGTAGATGTTTGAATATCTTTTACGATCTCGCCCTTATTTAGCACAACAATACGCTCACATACTTCTGTGACATGGATAAGGTCATGACTAGAAACCAGGACGGTAACTTCCCTGTTGTTTGCCAGATCCTTTATGATCTGTTTTAATCGGATCTGAGTAGTAGGATCGAGGTTGGCGAAAGGCTCGTCGAGAATTACCACTTCCGGGTTACCAATAAATGAGGCAACGATACCAACTTTTTTCTGGTTTCCTTTAGAAAGATCTCGCAGATATTTCTTTTGCCCCAGTATCTCCCCGTGGAAAAAATCCTCAAAGGTACTGATGAGAGCATCTACGTCTGCCTTATTTTGTGCTCTTAGCTCTCCGATAAAATAAAAGTATTCTTCGGGCGTGAGGTACCCTATTAAGAAGGTCTCATCTATAAAGGCTGAGGTAAAAGGTTTCCATGCCTCACTGATGTCTACCTGTACTTCGTTGTTTATGATCTTTCCTGTGGTAGGCTGAATAAGATCTAGTAAAAGACTAAAAAATGTAGTCTTCCCCGCCCCATTATTTCCTACCAACCCAAAGCTTTGACCTTTTGGGATCTCCAGCGATGGAATATTCAACACTGTTTGAGTGCCATAGGTTTTAGTAATGTCATGAACTGTGATCATATGTAAGAAATGTATTTAATCTGTTTGTTTATATGCCAAAAGCGTTTTGTATTTCTCTTTTTTATAGATCTTTTCTATCATTTTAAAGGCCTGATCCTTAAAGACAAAGCCAAGCACCCCTGAAAGGGCCACGGCAATATAGCCTGCCACCGGATTAATCAGATAATAGCCCGCAGCAAATACGAGTAATGGCAGTACCAATTTTGGAATTGTTAACAGCATTGTTTTTACATTGAAGGCCTGTTTGTCTCCAAAGGCCTTTTTATTAGAAGTAAGATCAATGGGAGTTTTAATATAGGCCCCTCCCCATAAAACCAGATATGAATTCACCCCTATATTATAAATGGCACCAACAACGATGGCAAGGTAGAATTCCCATCCAAAATAGAGGTAAAACGCAGATAAAACCGTACTGATTACGGTAGCAATAACTATTAAATACCATTTGGAAGAGAGATACTCCCTATACTGTATATTCTGACTCATCATCAAAGGGTAATAGGAACTGTCCCAACTGGGAACAAACTGCCCAAAGCTGAATAAAAATCCACCTGAAACAAAGATCCCTGCAAAGATTGACCAAACAGGTCCTTCATATACCTCTACTGCGCCTGAACCAAATAGCAATCCGTAAAAAATGAATAAAACGCTCAACATTACGGTAGTCTTGGATCGCTTATTTCGCCGTATGAGTTTAATGTCATTCTTTAAAAAGGTGCCAAGATTTCCAAAGCGATTGAGCCAGGTGTAATCTTCAGATTTAGCCTCTGTATGTTTGGTGGCCAGGCCTCCATCCAGATACATGTGTTTTTTGAAATAATTGAATGACGCATATACTAATCCTGTTAACAACAATATAGGAATTACAAAAGCCCATGGAGTATCAAAAAAGGCATCGAAAACAGGTGCAGTATACAAGGTTATATCAAACCATCCATTATACTGGCATAAGGCAAGAATGGCGAGTATAGATACCATCGGGTAAAATATCCTATCCTGATTATTCATCATGATATTCAGGAAATTGTTAGAATAGAATAGTGCCATGATAGCCAGGTGCCAAACAACTACATCAAGCGGATCGTAGCCTTGTGTCAATAGAACAATGGAGAAAGGAACAAAGAAAAAGGCATGCATCCAGTTAAAAAAGGAAAAGACCGTTTTTCCCAGAGAGTACTTCACCACCGCACTCTTCTTAAAAGGCATGTATAGCAAAGGTTTAATATTCAGTATGGGCATCTTCTGGAACATATACCGTATGTAGAGATCCATTACCAGGTAATAGATCATAAAGCGGTTCACCACTCTCAGGGGATCCCCCAAACCTGCTTTCTTGATTATAAAAAAAGAACCTACCCCCATAGCCAGGAATACTACAATAAAATAGAGGGCCGCAAAGATCATTAGTATCTTAAAGGCAAGGTTGGTCTTAAAGGAGGCTGCCCGGAAAAAGGACTTCAATTGGAGATTAAAAAAATGTTTAAACATAAAGGTTGGTCAAATTTACGCGCCGCATTAGTCTCGCAAATATAGCTTTTGTTACAAAAGTGAGATAATTTATGAATTACATTTATTTTTAAATGCCTTTCCTTAGTTTTGCAAAAAAATTGCCTCATGAGTACCTTTTATTCCCTTAAAGTATCGGCTGTCAGGGCATTAACTCCCAGTTCAGTTGCTATTTCACTTGATATTCCTAAC
>JAHEHU010000057.1 GCA_024639765.1 Eudoraea sp. | reverse complement strand
ATTGTCTTTTTTTACTTTCGTGATAAGGCTTTACAAGAGCGATTGATTATGGAAAGTTCTGCAAGTTGGACCATAGTACGTCCTGGACAATTGACCAATGGAAAAAAAAGAACCAAATACCGGCAGGGAAAGCTTGGGAGCTACCTTTTAACAAAAATGATTTCACGGGCCAGTGTGGCCGACTTTATGCTAAAACAATTAGACAGTACTATCTATTTGAGAAAAACAGTTTGCATTGTTCACTAGGCAACAAGTAGGTTCAAGAATTACGTATCTTTAAAATATGAATACGCCAAATATTTTAGCTGTACCAGATAGAGAAGACCTGGGCGGTAAGAAGCGATTATCTAAAAAATACAAGAGATTTCAAGAGTTGATCAATGATCTGAGAAACAAAAAACTGCCCGCTGAAACAATTGATAGTATCAATAAAAATATTGAGCTTGTTAATGCCTGCTCAAATGTGGATAAAGCTTTTGGCAAAACCCTTCGAAAATGTCAAAGCGCCATATTGAATGTCCTAGAAAAAGAGCTGAAGATGGTGCCTAAGAATCACTACCAAACAAAATGGATGGGGATGGGAATGGTTATGTTTGGGATACCCATCGGTATTGCATTAAGTGCAGGGATAGATAATTATGGGATGATTGGAGCCGGTATTGCTATTGGTATCGGAATAGGGGTCGCAGTAGGTATGGATATGGACCGAAAGGCAAAAGACGAAGGAAGACAGCTTAATTTTCTCCTGTAAACACTTTAATCATTCTGTTAATTTAAAAAGGATGCCTCCGCCACTTTTTATGTTTCTTCTAATATGAAAAATCCAAAATGGATTTTAGCCATAATCGTAATTTCACAATTCTGCTGCACTTCTCTGTGGTTTGCGGGGAACGGCGTTTTAGATGATCTTATCACAAATTTTGATCTGAGTTTACAGGCTCTGGGGCATCTTACCTCCGCAGTACAATTTGGCTTTATTAGCGGAACCTTATTCTATGCATTATTCACCATAGCCGACCGCCACTCACCTTCTCGCGTTTTCTTCTTTTCAGCAATGATAGCGGCTATCTTTAACCTTAGTTTATTATGGGAAGGGAACACCTTTTGGAGCTTGCTTATTTTCCGATACCTAACAGGATTCTTTCTGGCCGGAATTTATCCGGTGGGTATGAAAATAGCAGCCGACTACTTTGAAAAAGGTCTTGGAAAATCGCTTTCTTTCCTGGTAGGTGCACTGGTTTTAGGTACCGCGTTACCTCATTTGTTAAAGAGTAGTACTTTAATCGGCAATTGGGTTTGGGTCGTTTCAACAACAAGCAGCCTGGCCTGTTTCGGGGGCTTGCTCATTCTCCTATTCGTTCCTAACGGACCATTTCGAAAGCAAGGGAATCCATTAAAGCTTTCTGCCATATTTTCGATATTCAAAAATAAGGACCTAAAAAGTGCTGCCATTGGTTACTTTGGCCATATGTGGGAACTATATGCTTTCTGGGCTTTTGTTCCTGTACTTTTAAAGACCTATCAGGATCTGCATGGGGGTGTATTAAATATTTCTTTATGGTCCTTTATAATTATTAGCGGAGGAAGTATTGCCTGCATTATAGGCGGTTTATTATCACAACGGTTTGGCAATAAAAAACCAGCCATGTGGGCGCTCTTACTCTCTTGCCTATGCTGCCTGTTATCCCCTTTCTTCTTTTTTATCCCTTACGAAACCATATTCCTGTCTTTGTTGATTTTCTGGGGTATGGTGGTCATAGCAGATTCACCTTTGTTCTCCACCATGGTAGCCAACAGTGCAGAAAGTGTCTTAAAAGGATCTGCCCTAACCTTAGTTAATTGTATAGGGTTTGCCATCACAATATTTAGTATCCAGTTATTGAATGTTGCCCATCTTCATTTCTCCCCTGTTGCTATTTACACTATCCTCGCAATTGGTCCGGTTCTGGGACTATTGGAACTTCAAAAAAACCGAACGAAGCGCTGGTAGACTTTGGGATATTTTTTACTTTAGAGAAAGAATTAATAACCTCCATAAATATGGACCTAACCCAATAATTATTTTAATGTACAGACTTTCTATTCTTACACTGTTATTCATCTTATTGTGCGGTTGCAAAACAAAAGAAGATACTTCAACTATTCCAGAACCAATAGGTGCCGAGAATGTAGCCTATAAATGGGGGGAGATGGCATTAAAGGCCACTGCCCTTGATACCGAACGTTTCGCCCCCAGGCCCACTATCACTTCCCGATATCTGGGACTAATTTTTACAGCTGTTTTCGATGCATGGAGCAGGTTCGATGAAAAAGCCATCCCTGTGTACCTTACAGACGTTCCAAGATTACCAAAAGAACTTCATAAACTCTCTAATAAAGAAATTGCCATTAGTTTTGCTGC
Organism: Eudoraea sp.; assembly: GCA_024639765.1. Lineage (GTDB taxonomy): Bacteria > Bacteroidota > Bacteroidia > Flavobacteriales > Flavobacteriaceae > Muriicola. The sequence goes on along the minus strand of JAHEHU010000057.1, from coordinate 13,214 downwards.
CTACAGAACCATGAGTGAGTATTACTTTTCGGATAAAGAAATTTTCTCCGAATTCATGCAGGAATTAGGTCTCGACCCTTCCAATGAAACGCTCGATCCCTCAACTCCGGAAGGCATAGGCAATCTTGCTGCCAAGGCTGTGATACAGGCAAGAAAAGGAGACGGCGCCAACCAATACGGAGAAGAATCTGGATCTAATGGGAAACCTTATTTTAATTATGTTGGCTATGAACCTATCAATTCTGCCGATACCAATATAGACCCCAATCGATGGCAACCCAAGTACTTTTCCGATGGTAAAGGTGGTTTTTACGCCCCAGGATGCCTCACCCCTTTTTGGGACAAAGTGAAACCGATCGCTTTAAAAAGTGGTGATCAGTTTCGCCCGGGTCCACCGCCCATGATAGGAAGCGACCAATTAAAAGAAGAAGTAGCTGAGGTTATTGCCATGCAAGCTAATTTAACAGATCATGATAAGGCTTTGGTAGAATTTATGAGGGACGGACCCCAATCTGTTCAGCAAGCCGGACACTGGTTAAAATTTGCACAAGACGTCTCTCGTCGCGATCAGCATGCATTAGATGATGATGTTAAAATGTATTTCTACAATCAGGTAGTAGCCATGGATGCATTCATTGCTTCCTGGGATTCAAAAATGTTTTACGACTATGCAAGGCCTTACGCACTTGTACATGAATATTATGAAGATCAGATCATTGAAGCCTGGGGAGGTGAAGGTAAAGGCATGAAAAAAATAAAGGGACAGGAATGGCGGCCCTATTCCCCCGAAACTTTTCTTTGTCCGCCGTTTCCCAGCTATGTCTCCGGGCACAGTACCATTAGCGGGGGTTGCGGTGAGGCACTGAAATTATGGACAGGTAGTGATCATTTCGGCGAAAAGGTGACCCTGGTTGCAGGTGCTCTCACAGAACCAGATAATTTAGGCGACTCTGTTGAAATAGAATTTCCAACGTTTACTGAAACGGCAGAAATGGCAGGTATTTCGCGTGTAATGGGCGGATATCATATTCAGGCAGATAATGTTGCAGGATTGCAATTAGGCCGGGACGTGGCCCATGAAGTTTGGAAATTTTACCAAAAACATCTGGGTAATTGAACACCCATTCGGGCATACTGAATTAAATCTTGTTTTTTCTGGCGTGTTTGTCAAAAATACCCCCTGCTTAAATACCAAGTATTTGAATAGTACGTTAACAAGGTATACCATTAGAAAATGAAGCGCTTATTCTTCTTTGGATTCTTCCTCTTCCTACTGCTGCCCTGCCTGGCACAGGAGTGGCAAACAGATCTTACATTGGCCCAAAAACTGGCTTCCCAAAAAGATCTGCCTATTGTCCTGGTCTTTCAGGGCTCGGACTGGTGTGCCCCTTGCATTAAGTTAGATCGTGAGATTTGGAGTTCAAATACGTTTAAGTCTTATGCAAAGGACCATTTTGTAATGCTCAAGGCAGATTTTCCAAAAAAGAAGGGTAATGCCCTGCCATTGGAGCAACAAGAAAAAAACAGGGCCCTGGCAGAACGATACAATCAGAATGGTTATTTTCCTTATGTGGTGGTGATGGACAAAAATGGAGAAGTTCTGGGGACCACGAGCTATAAAAAAATGGATCCAAAGGCCTATATACACTTATTGGAATCCTTTAAATCCTGATCATAGGATGTATAAAACAATCTTCTTTTTCCTTGTTTTTAGTCTGGCACACACTCTTAGTTCACAAGAGACCTATACCCGAACGCTGAAACTCATGGGGAGTAAGTTCGATATCACCGTAGTAGCTGAAAATGAAGCTGAAGGAACCAGATATATTGATTTGGCAGTAAACGAGATCCAAAGGATTGAAAAAAGAATCTCTTCCTGGGACCCCAATTCTGAGACCTCAGCAATCAATGAAAATGCTGGTATTCAACCTGTAAAAGTGTCTAAGGAACTATTCGATCTCATTAACAGAGCTCTCGAGATCTCTAAAATAACTGATGGCGCGTTTGACATTAGTTATGCATCCATGGATAACATCTGGACGTTTGATGGTAGTATGACACAAATGCCATCAGCGGAACTAATTAAGAGTTCTGTTGCAAATGTAGGATACCAACACATTGTAATGGATAATGATCATAAAACTGTGTTCCTGGAAAAAAAAGGAATGAAAATTGGCTTTGGTGGGATAGGCAAAGGCTACGCAGCAGACAAAGCAAAAGCACTTCTTATGGCGGAAGGAGTGGCTGCCGGTATCATAAATGCCTCCGGAGATATGAATACCTGGGGCCAGCAACCCTCGGGAGAAGAATGGCGAGTGGCCATTACAAATCCTTTAAATAAGAATAAGGTCTTTGCCATACTTCCCATTAAAGTAGGCGCAGTAGTTACCTCCGGGAACTACGAAAAATACGTTAGCTTCAATGGCATCAGGTATAGTCATATTATTGATCCCAGAAGCGGTTATCCCTCTTCAGGGATCATTAGTGCTACAGTTTTTGCTCCCAGTGCAGAATTGGCAGATGCCCTTGCCACGGCTATTTTTGTGATGGGTGTAGAAGTAGGAATAGACAGGATAAATCAGCTACCGCAGATAGAATGTGTTATTATAAATGATAAAGGAGGAATTAATACCTCAGAGAATATAAAAATCCAAAAGACATGATAAAAAAAGTAATAGTCATCCCTGCTATACTCCTGTGCTTTTGCTCTTGTGTGGTCGTTAAAGAATATGACAAGGTCTACCTAAATGATCCGGACATGGTTTTGGCCGATAGAAAGTGTGATCGCAATCTAACGACCTTTCATTCTTATAGAGAAGCATCTGCGGGTGCCAACGGTGGCAAAACAGGAGGTGGATGTGGTTGTAATTAATAAAAAAGAATGAGACCAAAAAAACAGCATGTTGTTCTCGTAGGCTTACTTTGCCTTTTATCCATTGGAGTACTGGAGGCACAGGAAACCTATAAAAAAAGGGTCCTTGAGTCTGCCGAGGTATCCTTTCTCAGCAGCTATTATACCCAAGATGGTAACAATGCAGCAGTAAGCGGTGGTATTGGGACCGAAGAACTTACAGATGCTACCGGTACATTTGTAGTATCCATCCCTTTGAATGATGACGATGTAGTAACGGTAGATGCCGGTATTTCTGCCTATACCTCAGCTAGTTCGAGCAATGTGAATCCCTTTGACGGCTCTGATCCTGCCAATGCCTTCCAGGCTTCCTCAGGAGCTTCCGGCAATGATATATGGAGCAATGTAACCTTGGGATATAGTCATACTTCTGACGACCGAAATTCTATTTGGACCGCGAAACTGGCAGTAGCTACAGAATATGATTATTTCTCGTTAGGCCTGGGTGGGAGCTTTACCAAGCTCTTCAATGAAAAAAATACCGAACTGGGGATCAATACCAATATCTATTTAGACAAATGGAACGCTATCTACCCCACCGAATTACGGCCATTTAAATCAGGTGGTGAAGGCATAGACGATCCGTTCTTTTCAGTGAATACGATTAGTGGAGATCCTAATTATGATCCGTCGTTCACTGCTTTTGAAAAAGAAAACAGGAATTCCTATTCCCTGGGTGTAACGCTTTCTCAGATCCTAAGTACAAAATTACAGGGTATACTTTTAGCAGATATGGTGCTGCAAAAAGGATTACTTTCCACCCCTTTTCAACGTGTCTATTTTGGCGATGTGGCGGATTCTTTTATCGAGAATTTTCATTTGGCTGATGATGTTGAAAGACTGCCCGATAGCAGACGGAAAGTGGCCATTGGTGGCCGACTAAATTATTATCTGAATGAAATTGTAATTATACGCAGCTATTATCGCTACTATTCTGATGATTGGGGTATTAGCTCCCATACGGCCAACCTGGAAATCCCTGTCAAGATCTCAGCCTCTTTTACCTTATACCCATCCTACCGATATTATACCCAAACTGCGGCAGATTATTTTTCGGTCTATGAAGGAAATCTTTCTTCCGATGTCTACTACACATCAGACTACGATTTGTCTGAATACAATGCCAATCAATTTGGGATGGGGATCACCTATACCGATATTTTTACCAAACTGAGGATCTGGAAAGTAGGCTTAAAGCAGATAGACCTCAAATTTGATCACTACAAAAGGAACTCCGGACTAAATGCGAACATTGGTTCGTTGGCCTTTACCTTTCTGATGGATTAAAGAATCTGAATAAACCGCTCGCTGCTAATTAAGGCTGGTGCCCTTCAGTCATTTATTGTTAGCCCTATTTTATTTTGCAACGTTTACAGAACGAGTTTCCCTGATCACGGTTACTTTTACCTGGCCTGGATACGTCATATCTGTCTGGATCTTTTGTGAAATCTCAAAGGATAATTGTGCAGCTTTCTCGTCACTGACCTTCTCACTCTCTACGATAACCCTGAGTTCCCTGCCGGCCTGAATGGCGTATGCTTTTTGCACTCCGCCAAAACCAAAGGCAATATCTTCCAGGTCCTTGAGTCGTTGTATGTAAGAATCGAGCACTTGTCTCCTCGCCCCCGGTCTGGCGCCACTAATAGCATCACATACCTGGATAATAGGCGAGATTAATGTCTTCATTTCAATCTCGTCATGGTGAGCTCCAATGGCATTGCACACATCTGGTTTCTCGCCATATTTCTCCGCCCATTGCATCCCAAGGATAGCATGTGGCGTTTCTACTTCAGTCTCGGTATTAGGTACCTTTCCAATGTCGTGAAGGAGGCCTGCCCTTTTAGCTAATTTTGGGTTTAATCCCAATTCTGCAGCCATCACCCCACAAAGTTTTGCTACCTCCCTAGAATGCTGCAATAAATTTTGACCATACGAGGAACGATATTTCATTCTCCCTACCGCTTTGATCAATTCCGGATGTAACCCATGAATTCCCAGATCTATAACCGTTCTTTTGCCAATATCAACGATCTCCTGCTCTATCTGCTTTTCGGTCTTACGCACCACTTCCTCTATACGGGCGGGATGGATTCTGCCGTCTGTGACCAGTTTGTGAAGCGAGAGTCTTGCCACTTCCCTTCGCACTGAATCAAAACAGGAAAGAATAATAGCCTCAGGGGTGTCATCCACGATAATCTCCACACCGGTAGCCGCTTCAATAGCTCTGATGTTTCTTCCTTCACGACCAATGATTCTGCCTTTCACATCATCAGACTCTAGATTGAATACAGAGACACAATTTTCAACCGCTTCCTCAGTGCCTATGCGTTGTATGGTATTGATCACGATTTTCTTTGCCTCTTGTTGAGCAGTTAGCTTTGCCTCTTCCAGTGTTGTCTGCATATAGGCCATAGCCTCGGTTTTGGCGGTCTCTTTTAGTGATTCCAGGAGTTGATTGGTGGCATCTTCAGCAGAAAGACCAGAGATAACTTCTAATTGCTGTACCTGGTTTTTATGTAATTTTTCGAGCTCTGAGTGTTTTTTATCATATAATTCCGTCTTGTGATCAAGGTCTTTGATCTTACCTTCCATTTGATCATTGAGCTTCTTGTTCCTTGCCAATTCACTACTTACCTGAGACTCTTTATCTCTGGTACGTTTTTCTGCTTCCGAAATTTTCTTATCCTTGTTGATAATAACTTTTTCATGTTCCGCTTTTAATTCCAGAAACTTTTCCTTGGCCTGGTAGATCTTATCTTTTTTGATATTCTCGCCTTCATTTTCTGCATTCTTCAGTAGCATGGCTGCTTCTTTTTTTGCATTCGCGAGCGTTTTGGAGGCCTTTCCCTTTTCAAGGAATTTTGCAATTATAAAGCCTATTAGCAATCCGACGGCCCCTGCGATGAGTATTGTTGTAGTATCCATGAGTATGTTTAGATTTATAATGGGCATGGCCCATATGTGCACTTATACCGAAGCCTTCTTTTTGATCGATTCAAAAATGAATTCTCCATTGGTCATTGATGTAACCCCGGTTCACTTTTGGTTATTCAGGGTATAAAAAAAGCCCACATTGATGGAAGTTTTGTACAAACTCCTATGAACAGGTTTAGGGCTAACAGACTGCTCAAGGATCCTTTACGAGAAGGCCTGCTTTTACAATCTAAACTCACCCTTTTTAAACTAATTAATGTTGAGTTTGTCAAAAATTAAATACCAATGTGGGCAGTAACTTTGATGTATGTTAAAGAACTTATTTTAAGCTAAGCTTGGCATTTACCAATTCATCAAGAGCAGATAAACGCTCTACAACTTCTTTGGTATCCTCCATAGTATCTATGCCGCGTTGTTCAATCTTTGAGGCAAACTGCAAGGCACACATTGCCAGTACATCTTGTTTATCTCTTACGGCATAATTTTGTTCAAACTTCTTTGCGAGTTGCTCAATATTCTTTGCAGCTTTTCTCAAGCCTTCTTCCTGACTTGGATCTATTGTCAGTGGATAAACCCTGTCTGCAATAGATAGCTTTATTTTTAGCTTCTCGGCCATAATTTGAGTCATTATTCAGCGAGCTGTGCGATGCAATGATCTAACTCTCTGACCAATGTATTTATTTTAAGCTTGGCTTCTGTTTTATTTGTTTCACTGCCCAACATTGTACTTGCCAGTTTCAGGGATTCGTATTTCTCTTCCCATTCCAACACGGAGTTCTTTGTGATCTCCTGGTCTGCCTTTAGCTGAACCAGTTCGTCTTCAAGTCTTCCTTTAGCTTGATTGAGCAATTCTAACTTGTGTAATAACTTGCTAATCTTATTTTCAAGTGAATCAACTATTTCAACCAATTCGCTCATGGGCAAATATCAATGCTTTCTAACAAAGTTAACACACCTAGAACGACTTAGCAATAGTTTTTCCAATTATTACTAAACATAGTCAAATTTATGATCTGGCATTGAAACTTGTGAGCCCTTGGCAACGATGAAGCGCCAAAAACAAATGTATCTTGTACGGATATTTATTTCAAAGTTAGGTTGCTATTATTTAATTTCGTGCTAATTAAAGTCTATGAAAAAAATTGTTGCCCTTATTTTTCTCATCTTGTTTACTTCGTCATATGGACAAGAACAATATCCTAAAGATGCCTTTCGGTCACCACTCGAGATTCCCCTTATCCTAGCTGGTACCTTTGGTGAGTTGCGTTCCAATCATTTCCATTCTGGAATTGATATTAAAACGCAACAAAGACAAGGATTACCGGTGGTTGCCATTGGTGATGGCACAGTTACCAGGATCAAGATATCTCACTGGGGCTATGGTAAAGCACTCTATGTTGCCCATCCCAATGGATATACCTCGGTTTATGCACATTTGCAAAAATTTGGCCCGGAAATAGAGGACTACATAAAAAAGATACAATATCAAAAACGCTCCTATGAGATCGAGGTGTTTCCAGAATATGGTGAATTACGGGTATTCAAAGATTCTTTGATCGCTTATACGGGCAACACAGGAGGCTCATCTGGTCCCCATCTGCATTTTGAGATCAGAAGTAGTCTCTCGGAAGAACCTACAAACCCCCTTCTGTATGGCCTGGAGGTGCGCGATGCCACTAACCCGTCTGTTCAGGCGCTCTATGCGTATCCACTGTCAGAAAATTCAATCGTTAATCAAAGTAATGACAGAATAGAGATCCCATTTAGCCGGCAGGCAGATGGAACCTACCTGGCCGAAAAAGTGAAGGCCATGGGTACCATTGGTTTTGGGGTGGCTGCCTACGACAGACAAGATCTGGCTGCCAATCAAAACGGACTTTATGCACTAAGACAAAAAGTAAATGGCACACTTTATACTGCCTTAACCTTTGAGAAATTCTCCTTTGGAGAGACAAGGCTTATCAACACGCTCATAGATTATGAATACTTTTCTAAATACAGAAGAAGAATTCAACGATGCTTTTTAACAGATGGCAACAATTTAAGTATCTATAATACCCTAAAAAATGAAGGGAAAATAAGGGTTGATGAAGGCTCTGATTATTCTGTGGAATTAGAGATGAGCGATCTTGAAGGGAATTTAACCAAAATTATAATTCCCATCGTTGGACAAAGAGAGCCACTAATAAATAAGAAAACATCGGTTAAGACCGAGCATTATATCGTTGCTGCCAAGCCAAATAATTTTGACCTCGGAAAAGCCAAAGTATATTTTCCGGCCAATACCTTTTACGAAGACTTTTATATAGACCTTAAAGATCACGGGGATACCGTTACTGTGCATAATAACAGTGTTCCTGCACACAAGAATTTTACGCTGACCTTTACCACGGATCACCTGGCAGAAGAGTACCTCAAAAAAGCTTTCATAGCACGTCTAGATAACAAGAACAATCCAGCCTACGTAAAGACCTATAAACGGGGAGGAACATTCACCACTAGAACCAGGAATCTGGGAACGTATACCATCGCTCAGGATACGGCACCTCCACTAATAAGATCAAAGAACTTTAAAACGAAGCAGTGGCTTACAAATTACAGATACCTAAGCTTGCTAATTGCAGATGACCTCAGTGGCATTGGAAACTACGAAGCGACCCTGAATGGCGAATGGATCTTAATGGAATACGAACCCAAGACCAGAACACTTACATACAATTTTGATGATAAAATCCTCGATAAAAAGCAGTATGACCTCGAGGTGGTAGTGACCGATAATGTTGGGAATTCTACTACCTTTACGAGTAGTTTTTATAGAAATTAGCCTTTGTATCGATTTGCGATTTTACTACTATTTATCTTTTTATGCACTGCCAACCTGGTATCGGCGCAATCTGCGACCATCACAGGTATAATTTTAGATGAGGAAAACAACCCCTTATCTAACGTCTCCATTGTTTCGGAAACCAAAGGCACAATTTCGGATAATACCGGATATTATTTGTTAGAGGTACGCGCAGATTCAGAAATTTCAATCGTATTTTCTCATCTTGGTCATGAAAGAATAGAATTACGAGGACTGGTCTTGACCACTAATCAGGTTTTTGCTTTCAATCCGGTAATGAAGACCAGTGTGATACAAATTGATAGCGTAGAAGTTTCCGCCACAGGTGAAAGGTCGGTTTCAGGGATCACTAATTTCTCACCCGTTCTGGCAACAAAGATCCCGGGAGCAAATGCCGGTATTGAAAATGTATTGAAGCTTCTCCCTGGAGTATTTTCCAATAATGAGCTAAGCACGCAATATGGCGTACGTGGTGGTAATTACGACGAGAATCTGGTCTATGTGAACGAAATAGAGGTATATCGTCCATTTCTAATTAGAACTGGCCAACAGGAAGGTTTTAGTTTTGTTAATAGTGATATGGTAGAAAAGGTATCCTTTTCACCAGGCGGGTATCAGGCAAAATACGGGGATAAATTATCATCGGTTTTGGACATTACTTATAAGACCCCTACCCGCTTTGCACTTCAGGCAGAAGCAAGTTTATTAGGAGCAAGTACTACCGTGGAAACCATCTCCAAGAATAAAAACTTTAGCAGTGTTACAGGTTTGAGGTATCGTAACAACAGCCTTTTGTTGAATAGCCAACAAACAAAGAGCAACTTCAATCCCATTTTTGCGGATCTGCAAAGTTACTTCACCTACAGGCTCTCATCGAGAATGCAACTTCATTTTTTAGGGAACCTTGGTCTGAATGAATATCGCAATCAGCCACAATCCAGGCAAACAAATTTTGGCACTATTGCGGACCCTCAGGCCTTGCAGGTCTTTTATCTTGGGCAAGAAAAGAATACATATACCACGGCATTGGGAGCGCTGAACGCCGTATATTTTGTCCATGAAGATTTGCGACTAAATTTCACGACCTCCCTCTACCACACTGTAGAGGAAGAATACTCAGATATTATAGCGCAGTACGAATTAGGTGAGATCGAAACCAACCTTGGCAGCAATAGTTTAGGAGAAGTAACCTCATCCCGTGGTATTGGTGCCCAATTCAACCGCTCACGAAATGATCTGGATGCACTTATTTATACCTTATCGCATAAAGGTGAATACCGAAAGAACAAATCGGTATTGTCATGGGGCGTTCGCTATACATATGAAGATGTACGGGATCAGATACGGGAATCGGAATTCATAGATTCGGCCGGCTTCTTTATAAGACCTCCCCGTGATGAATTTATAAACAATCAACCTGAAGAACCCTTTACAGCCCCATTAGTGGCCTACGGTAGTATCAATGCAAGGAACAGCACCCAAACAAAGCGTTTATCGGGCCATATTCAATTAGGTAAACGAACAACTCTGGGGAAACACCAATTCTCCTATAACGTTGGAATGAGGGCTCAGTACTGGAATTTGAATGGTGATGGCGTACCTCAAAATTCGCAGTTTATCATTAGTCCCAGAGGACAAGTAGCACTCAAACCAGCATGGGAGAAAGACATTGTATTTCGTCTTAGCTCAGGCCTGTATCAACAACCTCCCTTCTACCGCGAATTAAGGGATGCTGAGGGAAACATTAGGCCGGAGGTAAAGGCACAAAAGGCCTTCCATCTCCTATTGGGAAATGAATACAGTTTTCAACTGTGGAACAGACCCTTCAGCTTGCATAGTGAGGCATATTACAAACGTCTTTGGGATGTAAACACCTACACCCTGGAAGACGTTCGTTTGCGCTATGTGGCGAATAATAATGCAACGGCATATGTATATGGGGTGGACCTTCGATTGTATGGCGCCTTTGTACCGGGTACAGAATCCTGGGTTAGTTTAGGATATTTAACCACCAAAGAAAACAGTGAGGACAGGGGGTATATTCCCAGGCCAACAGACCAACGCCTAAAAGCTGCCATCCTATTCCAGGATTACGTTCCTAACATACCCAATTTAAAAATGTATTTAAACTTGGTCTATAGCACCGGAGTCCCCGGCGGTTCTCCAAGTTATGCTGATCCCTATGTCTTTCAAAATAGATTAAGGGATTATAAACGGGCCGATTTGGGAATTTCTCATATTTTTGTAGACGAAAATCAAAATTTTCCTGAAGGTCATTGGTTGCATCGTTGTAAAGAATTATCCGTAGGTTTTGAGATTTTCAATCTTTTTAATAATCAGAATGCCATAACAAATACCTGGGTTAGGGATGTGGATAGTAAAAATGAATTCGCCGTTCCCAATTTTATGACCTCACGCATCCTTAATATAAAAATACGTGTGCGATTTTAGTGAAAACATTCAAATGAGACTTTTTTTCTATATACTGCTAGTTATCCCCTTTTTTTCATTGCAAGCTCAAAAGAATATTTACGAGAGTGATAAATTTGAGATCCTAAGTGAGGATCATAAGATATTGGCGATACTACCCTTTTTTACAGATCTTGCACTTAAGGAAAATGTGAATGAATCGGATCTGACCAAATTAGAAGAACGTGAAGGATATGCTGTACAGGACGCCCTGGAAACCTACTTTGGAAGAGGTAAAAAACGAAAGAAATTCTCCGTGGACTTTCAAAATACCAATAATACAAATGCGCTTTTAGCTCAAAAGAACATTACTTACCAAAATATTGATACGTATACCATTAAGGAACTAAGTGAGATATTAGGGGTAGACGGGATCGTGAGCGGAAATATGAACCTTAATATTTTACTTTCGGAAGGGATACCCTCTGATTTCAGTTTTATTGATTATCTCCTGGGTGATGCCAACTACGGAAGAATAGGGATCAAAGTAAGTGATGGTATTACAGGCAAACTATTGTGGAAATATGAAAAAGAGATCAATAAAAAATCGGGCAGGAATACCACAGATCTCATAGAATCCATGATGAAGAAAGCCACCCGAAAATTTCCCTATGATAAAGAGCGCTAAGAGATGGCTGGTGCCTTTTCATCTTTACTGAACTCCTTTAATTCATTAACGGCATAGTCTATTTCTTCCTTGGTGTTATAAATGGAAAATGAGAACCGAAGAGATGGATATTTTAGTTCTTCTTCCGTTAAGATCTCGGATAGTACGTGAGAACCACCATCACTACCAGACTGGCAGGCACTTCCTTTAGAACAAGCCACTCCTTTAATATCCAGATGAAATAGTAACATAAGAGCCTTTTCCTGAGAAATAGGCAAACGCACATTGACCAGCGTATAGGTACTCTTGTCCATATTTCCCGAAAGGCCATTAAAAGATGCATTGGGAAAGGCCTTACCAATGGCTTCAATAAAATGCTTCTTTAAGGAGGACACATACTTTTTCTCTTTCTCCAAATTGTCAGAAGCCAAAATAAAGGCCTCTTCCAGACCAACGATATTGTGAAAAGGTTCCGTTCCGGCCCTGTACCCTCGTTCTTGTGAACCTCCAACGATCATTGGTTTCAAACCGGTGTTTTTCCTGATAAAAGCAAAGCCCACTCCTTTTGGACCATGAAATTTGTGTGCCGCTGCAGTCATGAAATCGATGGGAATCTCCTGCACATCCCAGTGGTAATGACCTATGGATTGCACGGTATCTGAATGAAATAAGGCATCATGCTCTTTACACAAGGAGCTAATGGCCCGAACGTCAATAATATTACCAATTTCATTATTGACATGCATAAGGCTTACCAGTTTCTTCCCCGGATGCTCTTCCAGAAGTTGCCTGAGATGATCTAGATCCGGATTGCCTTCTCTATCCAGTTTTACATACTGCACATTTACACTATACTCTTCCGCCAGTATTTCTGCGGTATGCAAGACAGCATGGTGCTCAATTTTTGAAGTAATAATAGTCTCTACTCCCAGGTCTCTCACGGAGCACTTCAGGATCATATTATCTGCCTCTGTGCCTCCCGATGTAAAAATGATCTCGGAAGGATGTGCATTCATATATTTCGCTATGGTCTTTCTTGCGGTCTCAATGGCCGTTTTAGCCGATCTTCCAAAACCGTGGGTGGAGGAAGGATTTCCATAACAATTGACAAGAGCGTCGTGCATTTTCTCAATGACTTCTTCTCGTACCCTTGTTGTTGCCGCATTATCGAAATAAACCTGTTTCATGTTCATTTTTTCAGTGTGAGATGTATTCAAAAATAAAGGAAATAAACGTAAAATCTTTTAAAAAGGGAGATAAAGGTATAGGTTTTTACTGCTATTTTACTGTAACTTTGGATCATGAAACGATTCTTTTTCTTGCCACTAATTGCAGTTTTTTTAGGCTGCGATGACGGGGATCTTCAGATAGAGTCCCTTGATTTTGACAGTGTTTCAATTGAAACATGTGAGTCTACTATCACAACTGCAAGCACGGTATTCTTTAAA
>JAHEHU010000152.1 GCA_024639765.1 Eudoraea sp. | reverse complement strand
TTAAACCTAAACTAGCTGCTGAAAAGGGAGCCATTGGTTGTATCATTTATTCAGATCCTGAGGATGACGGGTATGTTCGGGGTGATGTTTATCCTGAAGGGGCATTTAAAAATAAAACTGGTGTGCAACGAGGATCTGTAATGGATATGCCACTATATCCGGGAGATGTCCTGACCCCAGGTTACGGTGCTACCGAAAATGCACAAAGATTAGATAGAAAAGATGCCCCAACTATTACAAAAATACCTGTATTACCTATTTCTTATGAAGATGCTGAACCATTGCTCGAAGCACTTAAAGGCCCGGTTGCCCCTGTTTCGTGGCGAGGCGGGTTACCACTTACCTATCATATAGGCCCCGGACCGGCAAAGGTTCATCTTAAACTGGAATTTGACTGGGAATTAAAGCCTGCCTATAATGTCATAGCAACTCTTCCAGGTTCTGAATTTCCCAATGAATGGGTTTTGCGAGGTAACCATCATGATGCATGGGTTCATGGTGCTGCCGATCCTGTAAGTGGCATGGTAGCTTTAATGGAAGAAGCGAGGGCCGTAGGTGAATTGGCTAAAAAAGGTCAGCGCCCAAAAAGAACATTAGTATACTGCGCGTGGGATGCTGAGGAACCGGGACTGATTGGCTCCACGGAATGGGTAGAACATCATATGGAGGAACTACAGCAAAAAGCCGTAGCTTACATTAATACGGATGGGAACGGCAGAGGGTTTTTTAATGCTGGAGGCTCTCACACCCTGCAGACTATGGTAAGTGAAGTAGCTGAGGTTGTTACAGATCCCCAGAAAGGTACTTCTATTAAGGAAAGGAAAATTGCAAGGGATCAAATAAATGGCGAAGACGATAAATTTGAGCTGTATGCCCTGGGATCAGGGTCTGATTACACTCCTTTTATTCAACATGCGGGAATTGCTTCGCTCAATTTAGGATTTGGTGGCGAAAATGCAGGTGGAGAATATCATACAATCTATGACACCTATACCCATTATAAACGTTTTAAGGATCCTGAATTTGCCTATGGGGCTGCCCTTGCCAAGACAGCGGGCAGAATTGTATTGAGACTAGCCAATGCAGATATTTTACCCTTCGGATTTGACCCTCTCCGTGAGACAATATCAACCTACCTTGAAGAAGTAATGAAGTCCTGCGAAACCATGAGAGAGGCAGTAAAAAAACATAATAAGCTGATCGGTGAAAATGCTTTTTTTCTGGCCTCAGATCCAACTAAACCCTATATTGAACCTAAGAAAAAAGATGAGATCCCTTACCTGGATTTTACACCAATACAAAATAGTATGATTAGCCTCAGGGCCACAATTGCTTTATTCAATTCAATAAATATAAATTCACTTTCGGATAGCGACCTTGAAGCATTGAATAAGCAACTGATGCATTCGGAACTTGCCTTAACTGATGCCTCTGGATTACCCAGAAGACCATGGTACAAACATCAGATTTATGCGCCAGGCTTCTATACCGGTTATGGCGTTAAAACCTTACCTGGTGTTCGGGAAGCTATAGAGCAAAAAGATTGGTCGGAAGCTCAGGAACAAATCAAAAAACTAGCACAAACACTAAATAAATTAAATAGTCATATTGAATCTATTTGTTCCATTTCAAAGAAAAAATAGTCATATTTTAATGTAATCTCGTTAATTAAATAGTAATGATTTCAAGCAGGTACTTTTCCTATTTTATCGCATTAACTGCAATAGCATTATTAGTGCACTCATGCAGTCAAAAGTCAAAAATTCCAAAGGAAACTCCATTGACTTATATCCTGGATTCCTTATCCTCAAGAACATTGGTAGATGCAAGTCAGGAGTATATTTCCCCCAAATTAGCAGATGGATTAAAATTAGACTTATGGGCATCAGATTCATTAGCCCCTGATCCAATTGCCATCGATATTGATGATGAAGGCAATGTATATCTTACGAGAACCAACAGGCAAAAAAATTCCGAATTTGATATTAGGGGACATCAGGATTGGATGACGGCCTCCATCAGCCTGCAAACGGTTGAAGACAGGCGTGCTTTTCTACGAAAAACATTCGCCCCTGAGCTCAGCCAGGAGAATGAATGGTTCCCTGATCTAAATAAAGACAGTATACACGATTGGAAGGATCTCACCGTTGAAAAAGATGAAATATGGAAATTGGAAGATACCAATAAGGACGGTATAGCAGACGTATCCACGCGTATTTTGGAAGATTTTAATGAAGAAATTACTGATGTGGCAGGCGCTTTATTAGTGCGGGACGATGATATATTTGTAGGGATAGGGCCCGATATGTGGCGGGTAGAGGACGCTAATGGGGATGGTGTTATGGATACCAAAACTTCCATTGCACACGGATTCGCCGTGCATATTGGATTTGGAGCCCATGGAATGTCAGGAGCTATAGAAGGTCCCGATGGTAAAATTTATTGGGGAATTGGCGATATTGGAGCGAGTATAACAACGGTGGAAGGTGAGACGCATCATTATCCGAATCAGGGTATGATTGTCCGGTGTAATCCTGACGGCACCAATTTTGAGGTATTCGCCAGGGGGCTTCGAAATACACATGAATTCGTTTTTGATGCATATGGAAATTTAATTTCTTCGGATAATGACGGGGACCACAGAGGAGAAAGTGAACGACTTGTTCATATCGTGGAAGGAGCTGATGCCGGATGGCGAGCTAATTGGCAATATGGAAAATATACAGATCCTAAGAACAATAGTTATAAAGTGTGGATGGATGAAAAGCTATATCTCCCCCGCTGGGAAGGACAGGCGGCCTATATCATTCCTCCAATTGCCAATTATCACAATGGACCAACAGGGATGGTTTATAACCCTGGTACTGCCCTGGGAAAGGACTGGTTGAATCAATTCTTTCTGGTTGAATTTGTGGGCGATCCAGCACTTTCACATATTTGGTCCTTTAGTTTAAAACCAAAAGGGGCCTCTTTTGATTTGGAAAAGGAATTAGATGTTTTAAGTGGTGTCTTACCCACCGGTTTACAATTTGGGCCTGATGGTGCGCTATATCTGGCCGATTGGATTAATGGCTGGGGTACCAAAAATTATGGACGGGTCTGGAAATTGGATGTAGAGGATTCAAAGAACGATTTAAAGACTGAAAGAATGGAGACTCAAAGGCTTATGACTGTGGAATACGAAGACCTATCCGCTGATGAGCTGGTTGAACTTCTGGCTTATCCGGATATGCGCATAAGAAAAAAAGCTCAATTTGAGCTTGCAGACCGAACTTTTTGGGGATACAGAGCCTTAAAAGATGTAATTCTGGAAAACAAAAATCAATTCGCAAGAATACATGCAATTTGGGCAATTGGTCAGATAGCTTCAGATAATGTTAAGAAGGCCCAACCTCTGATGGATTTATTGGACGATGAGGATCCCGAAATAATTGCCCAGTCTGTCAAGGTACTTGGCGATATAAAATATAAAGATGCGGGTGAAAACCTTATTCCTTTATTATTACATGAAAATGAAAGAGTGCGGTTCTTTGCTGCACAGGCACTGGGAAGAATACGATACAAAGAAGCCGTTCAGCCTTTAATTAACTTCCTGGCCGCGAACAATGATGAGGATGTATACTTGCGTCATGCAGGGGTACTGGCTTTGAGCCGGATCGGGGAGATAAAACCTCTGGTTGCCCTGTCAAAGAGTCCGCAAAAAAGTCTGCGGATTGCGGCAGTATTAGTTTTGAGAAGGTTGCAAAGTGCAAAAGTAGCCGTGTTTTTAAATGATGAAGACGAATATATTGTTACTGAAGCTGCAAGGGCTATTAATGATGATTGGTCAATTCCTGAAGCCATGCCTGCTCTGGCAGCTCTATTGCAGGAACAAAGATTTACTTCAGAACCACTACTTCGCCGAAGTATAAATTCAGCTTTGCGGGTTGGAGGAGAAAAAGAGCTGGATATGCTTATCTCATTTGCAAAAAGAACTGATGTTTCCGGAGATCTGAGAGGTGAGGCTTTGGCAACTATCGGCACCTGGGCCTCCCCTTCCGTGTTGGACAGGGTAGATGGCCGCTACAGAGGAGAGATAAGTAGGGATTCAAATATTGTCAAACAAAAAATTCAGGGCGATATTCCTGTATTGCTAAAAGACAGTAATCCATATATTCTTATCGGCACCTCTAAAATTCTGGGAACACTGGGCTTATCTGCATATAATTATCAGTTAAAATCAATTCTGAATAAAGACCGAAGACCGGAAGTAAGAGTGGCCATGATAGAAGCTTTGGGAGCATTAAATGATGATGAAATTGCCTCTATTGTAAAAATGGGGATGCGCGACAACAATGAAAATGTTCGAGCCTCCGCTGTAGGCATGATCACTCAGCTAAATATTTCCAAAAATGAATTACCCGGAGTTATAGATCCAATTTTTAAAAATGGATCAATAAGGGAGCAACAAACAATGATAAGTGCCTTAACAGAGATGCCGCTGGACCAAAGCAGGGATGCATTGATAAATCTGATTCAAAAAGCGGGTAAAGAGCAGCTAAACCCCGGAGTCATTCTGGATCTAATTGAGGCCATTGAATCAACTCATTCGGAAGATTTGATTGCCAGTTTAAACAAACTCAAAAACAGTGGGTATTCTGTGGACTCCTATAAGGAAGCTCTTTATGGAGGCAGAAATTGGCCCGGGGCTAATGTCTTTAAAAATAATTCCGCAGGACAGTGTGTAAGATGCCACGCACTTGATGGAGCAGGTGGAAAAGTGGGCCCTCCTCTTGACAATATTGCGAATATACTCAGTAGGGAAGAAATCTTGCAATCCCTCATTGAACCCGGAGCCCGTTTGG
>JAHEHU010000151.1 GCA_024639765.1 Eudoraea sp. | reverse complement strand
TTATGCTAAAGATATAATCACGTTGCCTGTTTTATGACCTTTTTCCACATAGCGAAAAGCCTCCGGGATCTGCTCAAAAGGATATACGCGGTCTATCACAGGGCTGAAATGGTCATCTTCAATCAGACTCTTTAAAAGACCTAGAGTTCGCATTATATTTGGAGGATAAGGAAATTTCACTTTCTTCCTTTCCATAAATGGAATACTACCAAACAAAAAGGTAATAAAGGAATAGAACACATTTTGAGACCACGGACCCAATTCGGAGGAAATATAGCTACCCCCGGGCATTAGGAGAGACTGACATGCTCCTAAAGTACTTTTGCCTGAAGTGTCCAATATAGCCTGATATTTAAAAGGCGATGTCGTAAAATCTTCCTTTTCCCAGTCAATAGTATGACTTGCGCCCAGTGAGTCTGCCAAGGACAGGTTGTCTGTATTGCATACTGCTGTTAGCTGCATCCCCATATGTTTCAAAAGCTGCATAGCGGCCGATCCAATACCACCTGTAGCGCCATTGATAAGGATACTATCTCCAGGTTGTAAGGTTATTTTATTGATCATATTGTATGCATAATGAGCTCCTTCAATACAGCCGGCCGCCTGCTCATAGGTAATATTCTCCGGCATGAGACTGAATGCATTTTTTGGAGAAAGCACCAAATATTCTGCATAGGAACTAATCCCACTATCTGTAAAACCAAACACCTTGTTGCCTACTTCATATTGTGTAACAGCCTTACCTACCTCTGTAACATCTCCGGAAAACTCAGTCCCTAATATGGAATTCTTAGGGGAGAATAGCCCCATCATTAACCTCATAATTACTGGTTTTGCCCTTAAATTCGCACAATCAGTTCTATTTACCGAAGTTCCCCTCACCTTCACCAAGATCTCGTCTGGTTTAGGTATAGGCTTGGGGATCTCCACGAGTTTCAATACATCCGGTGAGCCATATTTTTTATAGATAAAAGCCTTCATTGAATCAGAAATACTATTATAAAATTATCGCATTTAACTCCTAGATATCCATTGACAAAGATTCTCAATTCCTTCTATTATTTTGGGACAGTGCTCTTTCAGGCTGAAAACTTCCCCTTTCTTTGGCTCATCAAAGTCAACGTACGCCAGCCTGGCACCCAAGAAAGAAGGTTCGAATCCAAAAGCAGTGGAGGGCAAGAGTACCACTCCTGTTTCATCTAAGAGCTTGCTACAAAATTCATGCGAGGTCCCTATCCCCTTACTTTTCAATTTTTCCTGAAACAGTGAGAAATCAAGGAAAAGGTAAAATGCTCCTTGTGGAGGATGCACTCTAATGTTGCTTTTCCTAAGCTGATCACTGCAATAAGATCCTACCTCCTTTAAGATTTGTGATTGATTGTTGATATAAGGTTGTATTTCTTTGTACTCACGGTAGGCGACTCTGGCTGCCATTTGCACAGGAACAGGAGCACAGGAATAGGTCTCAGAACCGATCCCCAACAAGGCTTGTTTAAATGAGGAGTCCACTCCTTTGCTGATGAGTGCCGCCCCAAATCGCCATCCTCCCGCACCACACCATTTGGAAAGTCCGGTGGTAGTTACCGTCCTTTCTGGGTAATAGTTGGCAAAAGAAAGATGCGTATTGTTGTGGTCTAGCAAACCATAAATTTCATCTGAAATCACCAGCATATTGTACTCTCCTACAGCCGTGGCCAGCCCTTTCAACTCGTCTTCAGTATAGGTGAGGCCATCCGGATTACCGGGGTAATTCAGGATCAGGATAGAAGGTTTATGGTGTTTGTCACTGGTCGCATCGTGGATTGCTTCAGGGGTTATCCTCCACCTTTTTTCATAGGAGGTTGGCAATTTTATGATATGATGCCCTGCTAATTTAGCCTGCGGGCCATAAGAAACCCAGGCAGGGGCGGGGATAAAAACATCTGCCTTTTGAAAAGCCAAGAGTATATTAAAGATCAATATTTTAGACCCTGGCGCTATTATTACATTATCTGATTCTACCTCGAGTCCGTTATGTTCAAAATGGAAACTGGCGATGTTTTTTCTGAGTTCCACATCTCCTTGTACTGAAGAATATTCTTTATGTTTTACCGCACTTTTTAAAGCATCCTGAACATAAACGGGAGGCATAAAGGGCGATTGACCAAATCCAAATTGGAAAACGTTACGATTTTGAGCAGTTAATTCTTTGGTCTGAGTGTTAATTAACAAAGTTTGAGATTCCTCTACTTCTCTGTACATGTGCGATACTTTTTTTTTCTAATCTTAATACTACTCTACCCTCTTCTAAATCTACGCTTGTCTGATTATACTTCGTCAGAATATTCAGGAAGTTTTTAGGATTATTATACACGATCCTTTATCGGAATGACAAACTTAAGTGCGGACCAGATCTCATTTATAGAGCATACCTTGACATCTACAAGCCCCTGTTCTATTCCAATCTGGCGAACCAGGTTGCCAGTTAGATCTGATCCATCTTCGCCGCTTGTTTAGGCCAGGAGATCCAGATCATCCCATCTTGTATTAATTGTTTTTTTAATGTCCGCAACCTCCTGTCTTAATACGCTTGCTTCATTGGCAAAATAATGAATGAAATTTACAGGTTCAATATTGTTCTCAATTTCGTATATATTCCTTGGGTAATAATTAAAATATGATCTATATTCCTGAGGAATGTGGACCAATTTTACCTTAAGACCAGGTTTTATTCCCAACTTTTTGGCCAGTGGTGTTCCGGAATACCCTGCAGTTATTTTAGCTCCCATCGGAATAACCTTATCCCTAAAAATAAGCAATATTTTATGACCTATTAGTGTATTGAAGGTTTTAGTAATTATCCTGAAAAATATTGAATTAACAATTTTTTCCCATTTCCTTAACGCCCTTCCTGAAATAAGAGTAATACTTTCAATTTTTGTGTAACAAAGAGCTCTAAAAAGAGTCTTTAGAACACCACAACAACTAACCAATGCGATTGTTAAGTCTAACTATCTTTATACTTCTGAGCATAGCTATGCAAAGCTATGGGCAAGATAGGGACAGCATCCGTGTTAAAAGAATCTATACTACCAAGTCCGTCGGTATCATGCAACCTCCACAAATAGACGGGCTAATGGAAGATGAAGCCTGGGGACGTGTAGAATGGGCTGGCGACTTCACTGAATTTCAACCCGATAACGGTACTTCACCTACGGAACAGACATTAATGAAGATCCTATATGATGAGAAGAACCTGTATGTAGGCTTTAAGTGCTACCATAAGGATCCTTCCACCATTGAACGTAGGTTAGGTAGGCGAGATACCTTCCCGGGGGATTGGGTAGAAATCAATATAGACAGCTATGATGACGATAGGACCGCATTTTCTTTTACTGCCTCCTCTTCGGGAGTTAAAAGCGATGAATTTGTTTCAAACAATAGTAATTTCGATAGCAGCTGGAACCCCATATGGTATCTCCGCACCCATATAGATGCTGACGGATGGACCGCAGAAATCCGAATACCCTTAAGTCAGCTTCGCTTCAGCAATGCCCAGGAACAAATATGGGGATTACAGGCTACACGGCGTTATTTTAACAATGAAGAACGATCTCTCTGGCAACCCGTGGATGCCAACCCTCCAGGTTGGGTGAGTGAATTTGGTGAATTACATGGCCTCATTGGGCTGGTTCCACAAAAACAATTGGAAGTACAGCCTTATACCCTTAGTCAATTAGACACCTACGAAGCAGAAGATGGGAATCCGTTCCGGGACGGGAAAGATAGCAAGCTGGCGGCAGGTTTAGATGCCAAAATTGGAGTAACCAATGATCTAACACTCGATCTCACAATTAATCCGGACTTTGGCCAGGTAGATGCGGATCCGGGAGCAATTGCACTGGATGGTTTTGAGATCTTCTTTCAGGAAAGGCGCCCTTTTTTTGTAGAAAATAAAAGTGTATTCGATTACCGGATTGGAGGTGGTCCGGATAATTTATTTTTCTCAAGAAGGATAGGAAGAACCCCTCAGGGATCTACTACAGCAGACGCCAATCTGGGAGAGTTCGAGGACGTTCCTAATTTTACTACAATCCTTGGGGCAGCTAAATTTAGTGGAAAGACTCAAAACGGCTGGACAGTAGGGCTGCTGGAAAGTGTAACGGCAAAAGAATACGGAGAGGTAGAATTAGATACCCGTATTGATGTCATCAATGGATTACCGGTGCCGGGAATAGCACGGAGGGAAATTGTAGAACCACTCACCAATTACCTAGTTGCCAGAGCACAGAAAGATTTCAATGAACGGAATTCATATATCGGTGGAATTTTCACAGCCACCAATAGAAATCTGGAGGGCGATCTCGATTTTTTACATAAAGCTGCCTATACTGGTGGAATTGATTTTAAACATAATTGGAAGAATCGCACCTACTACATGGAAGGTGTTTTCACTTTTAGCAACGTGACCGGGAGCGAATTGGCCATAGAAGAGACCCAACGTTCTTTAACCCATTTATTTCAAAGATCGGATGCGGGCCATGTTGAGGTAGACCCTACAAGAACCTCGCTAAGTGGCACAGGTGGGCGATTTGAGATCGGAAAAGGTGGCGGTGGTAATTGGCGCTACAGTGCCGGTGCATTTTGGAAATCTCCGGAATTGGAATTAAACGATATTGGATTTTTACGTCAAGCCGATGACATAAGGCAATACGCTAATCTCCGGCGGGTTTTTAATCAACCTAGTTCCTGGTTCAGACAGGCTAATTTTTCTACAGAAATTTCGTCCGCTTTCGATTTTGAAGGGAACTACAATAGAATACAATATGAAATCAATGGTTTTATCAATTTTAAGAATAACTACATCATGGATTTCGGAGCAGCTCACAAACCGCGAATCTTTGTAAATAC
>JAHEHU010000150.1 GCA_024639765.1 Eudoraea sp. | reverse complement strand
CCTGCCCGGGATATGTTTTACCTTTAACATCCATGGGGCCCATAATTCCTTTGATCGTTAATTTTATAAGACGTTCCTCGCTTCCGGTAACCCATTCAACTCCGGCCAATGGGGGAAATTGGGATGCGCTTAAACCTCTTCCATCCGGTTGATGGCAGGTAATACAATAACCTTCTCTTTCGTAGATTTCTTGACCTTTAACAAACAATTCACGTTCTCTTCCTTCAAGATCCGTTTTTATGCTTTTTGTTTCCGGGTCCTGCCCCATATTATGGCCATTTATATGTGCCATTGCAGCCTCGTAAGGAAGCTTCATCCAATCATCCATAGGTTTTTGGCCCGCAGCTTCAAGTACAGCCAGGCCATATTCCTTGTCTAACCATGAAGCTGCCACAAATGCCTCTAGTCGCACCCGTGGATTATCATCCTTAGCCGCAGTAATTAATAGTTCTAGCTGGTCAGGTATTTGATGACCTGAATACCGCAATACTCTTACCGCTGCTGCTCTTGCCCTAAAATCCTCAGCATTTAAAAGTTGTTTTAAAAGATCACCATCAATTTTATTTAACCCCCAGCTTACCCATAAAGCTTCCAGGACATGATGCTCATACCTGCTATCATTTTTATCAAGCGCACTGACCCAAGCTTTAATTTTACTGAGTACTTCGTCGGAATCTCTGGCACGTAATTCTCTCCGTGTACGATACCTTGTTCTAAACTCCGGTAGTTTTAAGTTATCCAATAGTTCATCAAAAGTTGCATCCACTATTTTAGCTGGCTCCACTAAAGGTCTGGAAGGATATGTCATACGATAAATCCTACCATGAACATGATCACGTAATGGATCACGTGCATTATGCTGCATATGCCCAACTAACACGTTATGCCAATCTATTAAATACAATGAACCGTCAGGGGCAAACTCCATATCTACCGGACGAAAATTAGTATCGTCCGATGTCACCAAATCCAGCCTGTGTTTGCTTGTATATCCAGCTGATTCAGGATCGTCGTTCATAGTGTGCTGTTTGGTTCCCAGGAATCCGATAGTGTTATTGATAATCAAATCGCCCTGCACCTCATCAGGAAAATGCCTGCTCGAAATAAATTCCAATCCTGACGTAGGACGAACCCTGTGTTCTTCCTGAATCAGGTTTGAAGGTAAAGGGGAAGCCTGACCATATCTTGGTTTAATAGTTCCAGGCATCATCCAGGTAACATCCGGGCCGGAAGTATGTGCAAAGAAATTTTGCCCCCATTCATCAAAAGCAATCCCCCACGGGTTAGGAATTGGCAATTGTGCAGTCCGCTCCAGGTGGTGCCTTTGTGGACTGTAGCGATAAAACCCACCATTAGTGGCCCTTACCGGGCCATAAGCCGTCTCCACATTTGTATGCAAAAACACCCCTTCAGCCATATACAGAGCACCGGAGGGGTCTGCTGTAAAAGCACTTATTGCATGATGCGTATCATGGTCGTCAAATCCACTTAAAATAATTTCTTTGGTATCGGCCTTGTCATCACCATCAGTATCCTTTAGTAAAATTAAGTTTGTACCCTGAGATACATATACCCCTTCCGGGGCAAATTCAAAACCAATGGTCAGGTGCAGTCCATCCGCAAATGTGGTTTGCTTATCGGCTTTGCCATCATTATCTGTATCTTCTAAAATTAGTAATTTATCGTTGGGTTTAGGGTCTCCAGGTTTATAGTGAGGATAGCTGGGCATAACCCCAACCCAAAGTCTTCCCCGGTTATCAAAGGATAGCTGTACAGGATTAGCGAGATCAGCAAATTCCTTTTCAGAGGCAAACAATTCCAATTTATAACCTTTGGCAGCTTTGATCTTGTCTAACGCCTCTTTTCCATACAAATAACCGGCTTTAACATCTCCCTGGCCAGGGTCATAATTAGTTTCTACTGGTGGAAGTTTTTTAGTTTTGGCATCGGCCGCTGCTAGATCTGTCTTTTTACCCTTTACAGCAGCCCAAATTGCGGAATCGCGAATGGCGGTCATTTCGCGTATTTTTTCTATTTCAAAGGGGTAGTTATCGGGTCCAAAAGGATCATAACGCCTGCCAAAGGCATGAACACCGTTGGGCATTTTATAATCTTTGTGCCAATACCAGTTTTTATCCATTACGGCTTCATGTACCAAATTGCGATTCTCCTCAGCTTTGCTTTTGTTTTTCCCAAATATTTGATCACTCAGTAATTTTGCAAATTTTTGATAGCCCAAATCGTTTAATTGAAATCCGTCTGAAGTAAGTTCTTCAGATCCCTTTCTAAACCATTCATTACTTGGGTTAAAAGCATCTACAAATAACACACTATCCGTGGCCGCAATTTTTCTCATTGCTTCAGTATACAACAATAAATTCTGATTTTCTTTAACACCGTCCGGCAAGTCTTTTTTATCAGATAAGTCTGCAAAAGCTATGGGAGACACCAGCGCCAGTTGTGGAGGTTTTAAACCATTGTACTTTTGCTTTTTGGTATGTTCTATAAATGCATGTAGTTCATCCTTATAATTCTCCAGACCTTCCTTACCCTGAAAGGATTCGTTATAACCAAAAAATGCTATTACAATATCTGCTTTGAGCCTACTCAGCCACTCATCTTCTGTTTCAAAATGACCAATACTGCCAGATGGTTCTGCTAATTCAGTATAGTACTTTTCTGCTCCCGGAAATGCCCAAGGTGAATTTCTCGCTGAGTGTGGCCTGAATCCCGGTGTGTTCCCCCCGTCACACATGTTTCTGATGAAAAGTAAACTATCCGGGTAACGCAATTGCATTTCAGTTTCAAAATGACCAAAATTCATCATTCTTGACCCCAGATTATTACCGATAAATACAATGTGATCCCCTTTATGAAGTATCAGAGTATTACTATTTTTCTTACAGGATACCAGAATAAAGGCTATGATGAACATTACATATATTCCTCTGATACCTGTTTGTTTCTTATTGCTCATATTAATGTTGAATCAAAAATCTAAAGTTGATATATTCAAAAATTCACATGAACCCCTTCTTTTTCAGAACGTTCACATGCTTCTATAATTCTTTGACAACTAATGGCGTCTTCTAAAGTCGACAATGGTTCCTCTCCTGATCGCAAAACCTCATTAATAAAATGTGTCGCTGTATTTTTAATAGATTCAGGATAACTGTAATAGGTTTGAGAATGCGCCCCTTTACGTTCATTAATAACCCAATCGCGATAGCTATAACGTGTACTTCCTTTAGTTCCAATTACTTTTATGATACACGTCCATGGATCTCCGGAATGGTCATCATTTGCAAAACTTGCGCATAAATGGCTCAGTGTTCCATTCTCCATTTGAATATTGGCCATGGCAACATTTTCCTGTGGGGCAATAGTTTTGTCTACGGTATGCTTCAAACAAGATATGGTTTTGGGTTTACCGGCCAAAAATAGCATAGTATAACTATGGTGAGTTAATATCTGCCTAATTACCCCCGGATAGCGAGCCCTGATATCATCGGCGTGGTGAATATTATACATCATATAGAATTGGGTGATTTCTCCAAGGCTACCATTTTGAATCATCGATTTGGTTCTTGCGATTCCTGGTTCATATATATAATTATGAACAGGCATACATTTGACCCCTGCCTCTTGTACCGCTTTTTGCATTTCCCCTAACTCCTGAATGTTGGATGCAGCGGGTTTTTCAACTAAAATATGTTTATCCGCACGTGCAGCCATTATGGTATATTTACAATGTGTTTCCATATTAGTAAGTATGAAAACTGCATCTATTTTAGGATCATTTAGTAAATCCTCCACAGATGCATAGACACTGCAATTGTATTGTTTTGCTTTTGCTTTTGCTTTTTCAGAAGTCCTGTTCCATAGTCCGGCCAACTCTGCCCCCTGAAGCCCATTAATGGCCTCCGCATGCAGGTTAGCTATATCTCCTGCTCCAATTAATCCAATTCTTATTGTATTCATGTGCTTTCTATTGAATATTTCAAAACTCCTTTACGCGCCATTTTCCGGAATTCCTCAAGGGAAGTTCGAACGCCGTCGGCGATGGAAGTTAATGGCAAATTAGTAAACGACTTTTCAATTTTCTCATGACTTAAATCGTAGGCGAACAAATTTAGTGGTGCTCCTTCAGCAATGGAAAGTTCAGCATACTTGCCTATACCAAGATAATTGGCCTGTTCCTTTACGAGATCTAAAAACTGCTCAATAGCTATTGTCTCCCCCTTAATATTAAAGGCCTCATAACCCTGAAAATCCTGTAAAGTACATGCCACAAAATGTGCTCCAACATCCTCTACAAAATGGTAATTCTCCCTGCCGTCATAAGGCATTTCAAAAGGCATTATTTCACCAGCTAGTGACCCCATGGCAATGGCCTTTAAGGCATTAGTAGGTGCTGATGTTTTTCCTTTATCCCGTCCTTTCCCGTAGGTTGTATTAATTCTCAGACATACCGTTGGTACCAGAGTATTATCATAAAATAAACGGGCGAGATGTTCTCCGGCCAGTTTCCAGATTCCATAGTGATTTGGTGGCATCAGTTGAGCGTCTTCTGCAATAGTTGGTTCAGCGTACATAGATCTCATCCCGTAAACGGCAGCGGAACTTGCAAATACAAATCTTTTAAGGTTAGGTAGTTTTTCTGCAGCGTCAAAAAGGGTCATTGTCCCACCTGTATTAATTTCCATTCCACGAATATGATATTTGGAACAATCCGGGCTCTGATAGGCTCCCAAATGTATAATATGTGTTGGGTTGATGTTTGTTAATATTTCAGATATTACCTCATAATTCGAAACATCCAGGGTAACAAATTCCAGACGGGCATCGAGTTCAGCACCCAACCATAATTTCAAAGTCTCCAGATTACCAGATCGGGTAGCAACTACAAT
>JAHEHU010000018.1:2112-45806 GCA_024639765.1 Eudoraea sp. | reverse complement strand
TCTGTACAGGCGGAGAGACTCGAACTCTCACACCTTTCGGCACTAGATCCTAAGTCTAGCGTGTCTACCAATTCCACCACGCCTGCAAAACCCGCTTTATACGGGGCAGCAAATATAAGTCAAAATTTCAATTTTAAAATAAATCATTCATAAAAATATACTCTTAGTTTTCGTAAATTTATCCTTAAATCAAAGTAGTATTCATGCAAGAGCCTAAAGCGTATATAGAAGAAAACAAGGACCGATTCCTGAACGAACTCATAGAAATTTTAAAAATTCCCTCCATAAGTGCCGACTCAGCCTTTGCACATGATGTGCTCCAGATGGCAGAAAAGGTGGAAATAGCACTACAAAATGCCGGCTGTACCCATACGGAGATCTGCGAAACAGAAGGTTACCCCATAGTATATGGAGAGCGAAAGGTGGATCCCTCCCTTCCAACTGTCCTTGTGTACGGACACTATGATGTACAGCCCCCGGATCCGCTCAATCTTTGGAACTCCCCTCCTTTTGAGCCGGTCATAAAGAATACAGCTCTCCATCCTGAAGGAGCCATATATGCCCGTGGTGCAAGTGATGACAAGGGGCAAATGTATATGCATGTTAAAGCGTTGGAATATATGGTAAACAACAATGCCTTGCCTTGCAATATAAAATTCATGATTGAAGGGGAAGAGGAAGTAGGAAGTAATAGCTTGGTGACTTTTGTAAAAGAACACACCGAAAAACTGGCCAATGACATTATCCTTATCTCTGATACAGGTATGATCGCTAAGGATGTCCCTTCTATTACCACCGGACTCCGAGGTCTGAGTTATGTGGAAGTAGAGGTAACAGGTCCCAACAGAGATCTGCATTCAGGCTTATATGGAGGTGCCGTGGCCAATCCTATCAATATTCTTGCTAAAATGATCGCCTCCCTGCACGATGAGAACAATCATATTACCATTCCCGGATTCTATGACAAGGTTCAGGACCTTTCTGGTGCAGAGCGCGAAGCCATGGCCAAAGCTCCTTTTAATCTGAACGATTATCAAAAAGAGATTGGCATAGAGGCTGTTTACGGAGAAAAGGGCTATACCACCAATGAACGAAATTCTATAAGGCCCACGCTCGATGTAAACGGTATTTGGGGTGGCTATACAGGAGAAGGTGCAAAGACAGTTATCGCCAGCAAGGCCTACGCCAAGATCTCAATGCGACTGGTACCACATCAGGAGTGGCATGAGATCACTGAACTTTTTTCTGCCCATTTTAAGGCTATTGCCCCAAAAGGTGTCACCGTGAAAGTGACTCCGCATCACGGGGGTCAGGGATATGTCACGCCTATAGATTTTGCCGGATATAAGGCCGCTGAAAAAGCCTATGAAAAGACCTTTGGAAAAACTCCTATTCCTCAAAGAGGCGGGGGTAGTATTCCAATTGTTGCTTTGTTTGAGGAAGAATTACAAAGCAAAACAATTTTGATGGGCTTTGGATTAGACAGTGATGCCATCCATTCACCCAATGAACATTTTGGGGTAAGTAATTATCTGAAAGGCATAGAAACCATTCCTTATTTCTATCAATATTTTACTGAATTATCCAGCTAATACATCTTTTTTAAAAATAACTTCATTTTCGTGTAACAATTATACCACGGTTGCGTTCTAATAGTCTATCAATCAATTGAGAACACTGTTATGATACAACGATTTTTTATCCTCTGCTCAGGGGCAGATGCCTCTATTCTAGAAACTTGCTCACAGGGTGAACGAAACAAATACGCCGGTATTGGTGCCACTGTATTTTTCACTGCTGTAATGGCTTTTATTGCAGCCAGTTATGCCCTCTTTACCGTTTTTGACAACGTCTACACTGCGCTGGCCTTTGGGTTTATATGGGGTCTTTTGATCTTTAATTTAGACAGATTCATTGTCTCCACCATCAAAAAAAGGAACAGCTTTAAAAGTGAGTTCCTACAGGCCACCCCCAGGATCTTACTGGCAGTGATCATTGCCGTAGTGATCTCAAAACCCCTGGAAATGAAGATCTTTGAAAAGGAGATCAACCAGGTGTTATTAGAACAAAAGAATGAGCTCACCTTGGCTAATAAAGAGCAGATCGCTCAACAGTACACCCCGGTAGTGCAGGATCTTGAACAAGACATTGCTGCCCTAAAAGAAGAAATCGCTGCCAAAGAAGCTGAGACCAATGCCTTATATGATACCTATATTTCGGAGGCAGAGGGTACGGCCGGCACCATGCTCCTTGGCAAAGGACCTGTGTATGCCGAAAAACGTGAAAAACACGACGCTTACTTATTGGAGTTACGAGAACTCAAATCCCGGAATGCCGAAAAGATCGCTTCCATAGAATCTCAGATCAATTCGCTAAATGAAGAATACGATACCTCGGTAGTTGAATCCCAGCCAATCATTGATGGTTTCGACGGACTCATGGCCCGGATCAATGCATTGGGAGAACTGGCCTGGTTTCCATCCTTTTTTATCTTTCTCTTGTTTTTGGCCATTGAAACCTCTCCCATCGTAGTAAAATTATTAGCTCCAAAAGGTCCTTATGATTTTAAGCTGGAAGAGGAAGAAAGTACAGTAGAGGCCTGGGTCACCCAGAAAGTAACACAGCGGCAGCATATCTTGGCTACGGATGCGTCGCTGAATGAAAAGATCTATGCCGAAATACGAGAAGAAGAGCGCGTTTACGCCCACAAAAAGCAAAAGGCGGAAGAACTACTGCGCTTACAAGCAGATGCCTTTCATGAGTTACAGATAAAAAGCCTTTAACTTAAAGAGCGTCAAAGGCAGCCTTTACTTTTTTGGTGAATTTTGCAACTACCAGTTGGTAAGAGTGTTCCGTAAGTTCAATCAGGACATTGCTGGGCAATTGCTCAAAATAAAGTGTGTTCCAATGGGTCTTGCTCATATGATAGGCCGGCATTACAATACCATCATACTCTTCGCGAAGTTGGATGGCTCTTTCCGGGTCGCATTTTAGATTTACTTGTGAAGGGATCCTTTCCAATGGAACCAAGGCGAACATTTTACCCATCACCTTGAAGACCAATGTAACTTCATCAAAAGGGAATTCCTCAGTTACTCCTTTCTTGGCAAGACAATAGTGTCTAAATTCTTCAACATTCATCATTCATGTTTTAGCTACTTCATGGAGATACCAGGCTATTGGCGTCATACACCACTACCCGCTCCCACAAGTCCTGAGATTCCTCAATAAAAACAAGATGGGCTTCTTCTTTCTGATATAATTCCTGTTCTTCGGCCGAGGCAAAGGTCAGAACAAGATTATAAGCAAATGTATCGTCTACGACCTCCCTGCTGGCTTTAGGTGGGATGCCCACAAATTTTGTTTTGGCATATTTAGAATTTCGCATAAATTTTTCCAGGGATGTCTCCAGGGCCTTCCGGTCCTTCATATTACCGGGGTCTTTTAACCAAAAATAAACGACATGAACAAAGGCAGGATCAAAGTTGACACCCTTTTTGCTATCTTCCACACAAGAAATCAGCATCAATATAATAATAGCAGAACAAAATAACTTCTTCATAAGAATAGTGGTATTGTGCTTATTTAAAAGCGATTAATTTTGCCCTTTCTTCGTCCGTTAGTTCCAGGCTTGAATACTCCAATTTCCACCCGATGGTCTCCACTAATTTTTCCATCAACATGATGGCTTCCAGGGCTTCCCTGCTGGCCGTTTCCATTAGGCCGCTTTGAGGGATCTTATCCTTGATGTGCTTAATGGCCTCCTGGTTCAGAGACGTAAGATCGTTGGGGGTAAAGGAATTGAAAAGTCCATTTTTAATATCATAAAACTCCAATTGTGGTTCTATGGAAAGGATCTGTGGTGGTGGAAAATTGGTCAATACAATTTGTTTTTTGGCATTGTTGGCCTGCAAATGGATCTTTTGAAGATCATATCCGATATGCACTTTGGCATTGATCACGATCAATGCTTTTTTCTTGCTGCTAACCAGACTCATGAACCGTTCCCTGGTGTTCTCGTATTTATAGATCTCCGCAAAGTCGCCTTCCACAGAGATCAATTTACACACATTCTTGATCCGCTCCAATAATACGGTAGACTGGTGTTCCGTGGTTTCCTTGTTCCTCTTTCTGCTAAATAAGGAATAGATCCAATACATGGCAATAGCGCCAAGAATAAGACCTAATAACACTTCCAACAATCCATCCATATGAAGGTATCTTAGATTAACGTTTAAAGGTAAGGAAAGCAATGAAAATACAAGATAATCAGAGTAATTCAAAAAGCACAGGCCTGCTGGGAGCTGCATCATTCTCAAAAGGTGCTACATGCAAATTCAGAAAATAGTCCCCATCCTTAATATGATGTGGCACAAAAATGAATTCAGTAATAGTAGCGGCATGTCTTAGACTGCCGTTTATTCCCCAAAAGGCCTTATGAGCAAGCAAGGCACCTTCATCTTTTTCTTTGTCAACCGACGGCATGTCTACCAGTAAATGTGCGATCCCTACAGCTGCCAGGAACAACATTCCTTCTTCGGTTATGTAAGGCGGATTGGTATGTGAATATTGCCTTGTTAGTTTTTCCTTTGTATTGGGAATTGTCCTTATGACAAGCGCCTCTGGTGCACCTCCATCCAAAGCGTTTTCAAGCTGTTTTTTGGAAATGACAAGATCTTTCCCCACTTTTTCGGGAGCAAGGGTAATGAGCGTTGCGGTAAAAAAATAATGACCAAGCACCTCGTTGACCGAATGGACTTTAGGGGTAATATGGCCTAAACATTCCGTATGGGTACCATGTGCATGTGGATTAAAATAAATGTCGTGAAAGTTGGTACTACTCCCCTGCTCAACGCTGCCAATAAAATCGGCATCAATATGGGGTTCAATCCTTGGAGGGCCTACGTACCATGCATTGACATTGCTTTTATTACCGCGGATGGGAATTGAAATATCCAGCGGTTTGGATAGGTCTACCTGATATATTTGGTTCTTTAGTGTGATGGAAGCAATCATGATTTTTGTAGATATTCTGCAGATCTCATTTCTTCTTTTCTAAAGGTAGCATAAATAAATCGGCCGCCAGACCATCACTTAAAAACTTCCCTTTTTTGGTCACCAATAAGGTATCTCCATCCAGAAATAGAAACCTGTCAGTGATATGTCGTTCTGCCTGCTGTAACAAGTAGTCATGAAAATGTTGTCCAAATTCATCCATTACTCTGTTCAGAGAAACACCCCACATGGTTCGTAGGCCGGTCATCATGTATTCATTATAGCGGTCCCTTTTGCCTAAGGTCTCCACTTCACGGGGCAATTCGGCTTTCTTTATGGCCTGTATATACCTACTATTGTTGGCAATATTCCATGACCTTTGTGTACCGTTAAAGGAATGTGCCGAAGGGCCAATCCCGATGTACGTTTTCCCCTTCCAGTAGGCCGTGTTGTTCCTGGAAAAATATCCCGGTTTACCAAAGTTGGAAATTTCATATTGGGCAAAGCCTGCCTTTTCGAGCGTCGAACATAGTATTTGAAATTGTTCTTCCGAGATTTCATCGTCTACGTCTGGGACAATCCCTTTTTCGATAAATTTTTTCAGGGCTGTCCTGGGTTCTACGGTAAGGGCATAACTCGAAATATGAGGAATATTGAAAGATAATGCTGTTTCAATATTCACCTTCCAGCGTTCGTGATCCAAGTTGGGAATACCGTAGATAAGGTCGATGGAAATATTATCGAAGAGTGTTGTCGATTCTCTAAGAGATTCTTTTGCCTGCCGGGCGTTATGTGCCCTATTCATAAGCGTTAAGTCCTCATCAAAAAAAGACTGTATTCCTATGCTGAGTCTGTTTACCTTCGAATCAGCCAATTCTTGTAACTTTTTTGATGAGAGATCATCCGGGTTGGCCTCCAGAGTAATCTCCGGGTCCTTTTCTACCTCGTAGTGTTCATACACTGCCTGGATCAGCATATCGATCTCTCCAGTACTCAAAACGGACGGTGTTCCTCCTCCAAAATAAATAGTGGCAACCGTTTGATTTTTGAATTCATCTTTCCGCATAATCAGTTCCTTCTGAAGCGACTCTAACATGTCATCTTTCTTTTTTAGGTTGGTAGAAAAATGGAAGTCGCAGTAATGGCATGCTTGTTTGCAAAATGGAATGTGTAAATAGATACCGGCCATTACCCTTGATTAAATAATACAATTAAGAAAGACAAAACATAAGAAATTGCGAAATAGAGAAAGAACGCAGATGCGTAGAGTAAGGTAGATTTTAAAATCACCAGGAGGTAAGATTTTTGAAATAGAGAACACATGGCAAAATTAAAATATACCAACATTATCAATATGCCCATAGGTTGTAAATGGTCTCCAACATATTGGACAAGGAACATATTGCAGGTCACCAAAAGGGTGTATATCCCAAGTAAATAAAATGATATCGCAAGGAATTCTGCCATGGAATACCGCCTAAAGAAGAACAACTTGGAAAAAATAGCTAGGGTAAAAACAAAAATGAACAGGAAGTTACTGATATTCAGGAGAAAATAATTCTTGGCGTCGGTTAGAACGGTTCCATCCACTGATCCTTCTTCCACTACAATCATGCTATTTCTAAAAGGGTCAAAACCTATTAGGGATCTTATAATTAAATAAACAACTGTTGTAAGAAGAAAAAAGGATACCGGTTTATAATATTTCTTGCGTTGCCCGCTCAAATAATTACGCAGCATCTGTCCGGGGCTTACTGCCAATTCCTTAATAGTATTCAATAACGGAGCATTGACAGAGAAGAGAGCATCCGCTAGATCTTCAAAAGTCTCTTTGAAGGTCACCTTGTTTACTGATATTCGCTGCCCACAGGCTGGGCAATAGGTGAGCTCTGATCTGGTGCCGCAATTTTTACAGGTTTTAGAAATTTCTTCTCCCATATCTTATTTGATACGATCTTCATTCTGTTTTACAAACGAGGCCCATCCGGTATATCCTTTTCCGGTCTCCACTCTGCCTTCGTTGTAGAAATGGCATACGGCAGCAGCCAGCCCGTCCGTACTGTCCAGATTCTTCGGTAGTGTTTTTAAGTTTAGCATACTTTGCAGCATTTTAGCCACCTGTTCCTTGCTGGCATTTCCATTCCCGGTGATAGCCATTTTGATCTTCTTTGGGAAATACTCAGTAATGGGTATCTCCCTGCTGAGTCCGGCTGCCATAGCCACCCCTTGTGCCCTTCCCAGTTTTAACATGGACTGCACATTCTTGCCAAAAAATGGCGCTTCAATGGCAATTTCATCCGGGTGATAGGTATCTATCAGCGAAATTGTGCGGTCATAGATGAGTTTTAATTTCGTAAAAGGGTCCTTGTACTTATTGAGCAGGAGTTCGTTCATTTGAACAAAAGACATGGTAGTACCCGTCACTTTTATGACCCCAAATCCCATTATGGTGGTTCCGGGATCTATTCCCATGATGATCTTTTCCTTAGACACGCTTTCTATTTTGTTGTTACTTGCAGGGGCAATCTAAATCTTGTTTTTACGGGTACCCCGCGTTTCAGAGCAGGAGCCGGATTTGGCATACTCTTAAGACCCTTTGTGATGATCCCGCTAAATTGAGGCAATTGCGCTTCAAGCACTGGGTTTTTGTCGATATTTACTACCGTAATTACTCCCTGGTTATCTACTAGAAAATCTAAATAAATGGTCGTTTCCAGTTCACTTTCTGTCATAAAATGAAACTCCTGCAAACTCATCGCCAGATTTTGCAACAAGGTATTTTCAAAACACATTCGTTGTTCTAATTTGGCTGCGGTTTCGTCACAACCTTCAAAAAGTGGGTATTGGTCCACATCATTCCAGTCTATCCCACGAAGTTCATCTTCCACTATTTTTTGTGTCTTGGATTCGGTAGAGGCCATCCAATCACAGGATTGTAAGAGGAAACAACAACATAGAATACCAAGAAGCCTCATAATAATTGCTATTCAATACCGAAAATTACGCTTTTTTTTAGTGAATAAGAATTAGCTGTCAACTCTTAAAAGGATTTACAAAAGTAAACAGATGTAACAAATCTGCTGTACTTTAGTCCTATTACAAAAGTAAGGGTATGGATATTTTTTTATTGGTCCTTGGTTTTATTCTGATGCTAACGGGTATCCTGGGTAGTTTTCTCCCAGTATTACCTGGTACACCAATAAGCTGGCTGGGACTCTTATGCCTTTATCTCACCAATGCCGTACCTAATGACTGGTGGTTCCTGGGAATAACACTGGTAGTAGCTTTTATTGTCTTTGCCATGGATTATCTGATTCCGGTTTTGGGCACCAGGAGATTTGGCGGCACAAGAGCGGGCATGATAGGAACTACCTTGGGCCTTGTTGTAGCTATTCTCTTTCCCATACTTGGAATACTGGGAATCATCATCTGGCCCTTTGTAGGGGCATTTCTGGGAGAGTTACTGAATAAGGCTGATCAAAAGTCGGCCCTCAAAGCCGCTTTCGGTTCATTTATAGGCTTTCTTACGGGAACCTTCTTAAAGTTTGTGGTAACCATCATATTTATGGGCCTGTTTATAACTAAATGCTGGGAATATAAGGCCGATTTGTTTCCTTATTTTGATTAAATAGCTAAAGCTGAAGAACATATTACTCAAACCAGACTGTTTTCTGGTCAACAGAGGTACGAATTCCCGGTTCTAATTCCGAATCATAATACCCCAAATAGAAAAATCCAAGACATTTTTCACCGGGCGCAAATTCAAAAAATTCGTCCATATATTGTATGAGTCCGGGAGAACTCCAGTAGCTGCCAATACCCAATTCCACACAACATAACCACATATTTTGAACAGCCATGGCTGTGGCAGCGATCTCTTCCCATTCCGGCACTCTTTCCTGAGGGTCTCGCTGCATACAAATAGCTATTATGGCAGCCGCCTTTTTAGGGTTCTCCATCAATTTCCTGGTCTTCATTTCCTTTGGCTTTGCCTCCGTATCCATGTATTTATAGGAAAGGAACAGACCCAACTTCTCCTTGGACTCCCCTTGGAGCACCTTAAATCGCCAGGGCTCGGTCTTTCTATGTGTTGGAGCCCAGTTGGCTGCTTCCAAAATTCGTTCGAGGTCCTTTCTGTCAATCTCCTTTTCAATGTATTGAGCAGGAAACACCGAACGTCTTTTTTTGATGAGGTCTAATATCATAGCAATCTGAATTACATTCTTGATGGCAAAAATAGAAACAAGTCTGCGATAGACAAGTCCTTTTCTTAGTGCATCTCAAACATAATGAATACATTTAGGGTACTAAAATAATATCAGGAATGGTTGACCAACCCAGCACCTTTTCATATGGTGAAGATCACCTTACAGCAGGAATAGCCCTTTCCCTTGTAAATGGCTATACTAATGGGCAGATCAGTGAGAAAGTCTACAAAAAAATAAATGAAAGTCACACCATAGTACAGAATATCATCGAAAAAGGATCTCCTGTATATGGCATTAACACAGGCTTTGGACCGTTGTGCACCACAAGTATCTCAAAAGAAGAAACACGCCTCTTACAAAATAATATCTTAAAAAGCCATAGTGTTGGTGTAGGCCCACCTATCTCGAGTAAACTGGCGAAGTTAATGATGGTCTTAAAAGTACATTCCCTGGCAAAAGGGTATTCCGGAATCTCAGAGACCACCCTACAGCGTATTCTTTGGCATATAGAAAATGATGCCATTCCTGTGGTGCCTTCTCAGGGCTCTGTTGGTGCTTCAGGAGATCTGGCGCCTCTCTCCCACCTATTTTTACCTCTTTTGGGACTTGGAAAAGTGGTGTATCAGGATCGTATTATTACGGGAGCACAACTTTTTGAAGAAACCGGGTTAACACCCATAGAATTAGGTCCAAAGGAAGGACTAGCCCTTATCAACGGAACTCAATTTATTGCCGCTCATGCTGTGGTGGTCCTTGATAGCTTACACAATTGCCTTGCTCATGCAGATGTTATTGGAGCTATGATGGTGGAAGGCCTCCAGGGTTCTATAAAACCCTTTTTTAAAGAGTTGCATGCCTTACGCCCTTATAAGGGAACAATGCATGTGGCAAAACGGATTCAAATGTTATTAGAGGGTTCGGAGATCATGGAAGATCATATAGATTGTGAGCGGGTACAAGACCCATACTCCTTACGCTGTATTCCTCAGGTTCATGGCGCTTCCAGAAATGCCTGGTTACATTTAAAAGAGCTGTTAGAGGTCGAATTAAATTCGGTGACAGATAATCCGTTGATCATCCATGAAGGCCTTACTATCAGCGGTGGCAATTTTCACGGGCAACCCCTTGCAATGGCACTGGATTATGCTTGTTTAGCCGCAGCTGAATTGGGTAACATTTCAGATCGGCGTATTTACCTGGCCCTGGAAGGCAATAGCCCCGGGATCCCAAAATTATTGATGAAACAAA
Organism: Eudoraea sp.; assembly: GCA_024639765.1. Classification (GTDB taxonomy): domain Bacteria; phylum Bacteroidota; class Bacteroidia; order Flavobacteriales; family Flavobacteriaceae; genus Muriicola. The sequence goes on along the minus strand of JAHEHU010000018.1, from coordinate 35,355 downwards.
CCGGGATCAATTCCGGGTATATGATCCTGCAATATACTTCTGCTGCCCTCGCCAGTGAAAATAAGGGCTTGTGTTTCCCTGCAAGCGCAGATAGTATTCCTACTTCCCTGGGACAGGAAGATCATGTAAGTATGGGCTCCATTTCCGGAAGGAAAGCGCTACAGGTCATTGAAAATGTTGAAAAAATATTGGCTATAGAATTGCTTACGGCAGCACAGGCTTTTGAATTCAGGAAACCTCTAAACAGTGGTGTAATTTTAGAAATGGTTCATAAAGAAGTGAGGAAAAAGGTTTCTTTTGCCACACAGGACCGCGTCTTTGCCGATGACATTGATTTGGGTGTACAAATGGTACAGAACAAGAGCATACTGGCAGTTGTCAATTCTGTGAGCAAAAAGAAAGGGCTTTCCTTAAAAACCCCATTCAATAAAGAATTTGAAATATACTAGGCCATGGGAACATTTTCATATATAGGTCCCCTTACTGAAGTGCTTAGCATGGAGCATCTGTCTCTAAAAGGACCGTTAGCTGATAGCGCTATGCCTGTGCTTAAAGATATGGGTATCTTAATGGATGGAGAACAGATACACACAGTAGGAAAACACAAAGACGTCCTGGCCAGAGCCAAAGAAGTAAACGCGGAGGTCACACTACTAAACCAACCGGTGGTGGCAATTCCCGGCCTTATAGATTGCCATACCCATATATGTTTTAGCGGATCACGGGCCAGAGACTACGCCCTGAGAAACGCTGGAACATCCTATCTGGAAATTGCCAGGGCAGGCGGTGGCATTTGGGACACCGTTACTCAGACCCGTGCGGCAACAGAAGAGAAATTGGTAGAGGGCGTCATATACAGAGCAACGCATCATCTGCAGCAGGGAGTAACAACTATTGAAGTGAAAAGCGGATATGGGCTCAGTATTCTGCAGGAATTAAAAATGTTACAGGCCATTGCCAGGGCGAATGCATCCATCCCGGCAGACCTAATAAGTACCTGCCTGGCTGCTCATATGTTCCCAAAGGATTTTGATGGGTCTAAAAAAGACTATTTAGCGTTGATGGCTAAAGAACTTTTGCCAAAGATCAAAAAAGAAAACTTGTCTCACAGGGTAGATGCTTTCATTGAAGAAGGAGCTTTCTCCAGGTCAGACATTACCCCCTATTTAAAAACGGCTGTTTCTCTTGGATTCGATATTACCATCCACGCAGATCAGTTTAATGTTGGGGGAAGTGAAGTGGCAGTTCAATTCAAAGCCCGCAGTGCTGACCATTTGGAGGCCAGCACTTCCAAAGAAATTGATCTGCTTGCAAAAAGTGATGTGATCGCCGTGGCATTACCCGGTGCCTCCTTAGGATTAGGGTGTAATTTTACCCCGACAAGAGCCTTATTGGATGCAGGCGCATCTGTGGCTATTGCGAGTGACCATAATCCAGGATCTGCACCCATGGGACAATTGTTAACACAGGCTGCCATTCTTGGGGCATCCGAAAAGTTAAGCACGGCAGAGGTCTTTGCAGGCATTACCTACAGGGCAGCCGCAGCGTTGGGATTAACAGACAGAGGAACGCTAGCCAAAGGGATGTTGGCAGACCTTGCTGTATTCAAAACAAACGATCACCGTGAGATCTTATATCAGCAGGGGAGTTTGCAGCCATCGCTTGTTGTAAAAAAAGGAGCCATTGTGTATTCAACTATGTAGCAACTGCAGAATGAAAAAAACAACGACAACCGACTTTAAATCGCAGATCCTTCAAGGTATTCCCACAGAATTACCCCCAAAACCGGCGGTGCGAAGTAACTATAGTCATGCTCCCAACCGAAAACAGATCCTGTCTAAAGAAGAGAAACTGCTGGCAATAGAAAATGCCTTGCGGTATTTTCCCTCTGGCTGGCATCGGGAACTGGCTTCTGAATTTGCCCAAGAACTAGAAACCTATGGCCGAATTTATATGTATAGGTTTAAACCTAGCTATCCCATGTATGCCAGGCCAATCACTGAGTATCCGGCTAGCTCCATAGAAGCAGCCGCCATAATGCTGATGATACAAAATAACCTGGATCCGGCTGTTGCCCAGCACCCAGACGAGTTGATCACCTATGGGGGCAATGGAGCCGTATTTCAGAATTGGGCTCAGTATTTGCTTACCATGGAATACCTGGCTTCTATGACAGATGAACAAACCCTCCATATGTATTCTGGTCATCCCATGGGTCTCTTTCCCTCTTCAAAATCGGCTCCAAGGGTTGTGATCACCAATGGGATGATGATCCCTAACTACTCAAAACCAGACGACTGGGAACGATACAATGCGCTTGGTGTTACCCAATACGGACAAATGACCGCAGGGTCCTATATGTACATTGGCCCCCAAGGCATCGTACATGGTACTACCATCACGGTGATGAACGCATTTAGAAAGGTCCTAAAAAAAGGTGAATCCTCAGAAGGTAAATTATTCCTCACCTCAGGATTGGGTGGCATGAGCGGGGCCCAGCCAAAGGCGGGAAACATTGCAAGATGTGTAACCGTTTGTGCTGAAGTAAATCCCGCTGCTGCACAAAAAAGACATGAGCAAGGTTGGGTAGATGAATTACATTATTCCATTAGTGCCCTGATAAAAAGAACCAGAGAAGCCATGAAAAAAAGTGAAACGGTATCACTGGCATATGTTGGGAACGTGGTAGATGTTTGGGAACAGTTTTACGAGGCAGAAATTTTTGTCAGCCTTGGATCCGATCAAACCTCCCTTCATAATCCATGGGCGGGTGGGTATTACCCGGCATCGCTGTCCTTTGAAGAATCGAATGCCATGATGGTAGAAGATCCTGAACAATTTAAGGAGAACGTACAGAGATCGCTTCGAAAACAAATTGCCCTTATCAACAAACATGCTGAAAGAGGCACCTACTTTTTTGATTACGGCAACGCCTTCCTACTGGAAGCATCCAAAGCCGGCGCTGAGGTAATGGCAGAAAATAAAATCGATTTTAAATACCCCTCCTATGTACAGGATATTTTAGGTCCCTTGTGTTTCGACTATGGTTTTGGGCCCTTTAGGTGGGTGTGTTCCTCTGGTGATCCTGAAGATCTTAGAAGAACCGATGCCATTGCGTTGAGCGTAATGAAACAATTAAAAGATAAGGCTCCACAAGAAATTCAGCAGCAAATGCAGGATAATATACGCTGGATTCAAGAAGCCGAGAAGAACAAACTTGTCGTTGGTTCACAGGCACGTATCTTATATGCAGATGCAGAAGGAAGAACCGCAATTGCACTGGCTTTTAATGAAGCCATTCACAAAGGAGAACTTACCGCGCCGGTTGTTCTTGGACGGGATCATCATGACGTAAGTGGCACAGATTCGCCTTTCCGGGAGACCAGTAATATTTACGACGGGAGTAAGTTTACGGCAGATATGGCCATTCACAATGTCATTGGTGATAGTTTTAGGGGTGCCTCCTGGGTGTCTATCCACAATGGTGGAGGTGTGGGTTGGGGCGAAGTGATCAATGGTGGATTTGGAATGGTACTCAACGGTTCAACGGAGGTATCAGCAAGAATCAGAAGTATGTTGTTCTATGATGTGAATAACGGTATTGCCCGCCGGAGTTGGGCGAGAAACAAGGAAGCCCTGTTTGCCATCAAAAGGGAAATGGAACGTACTAATACCTTAAAAGTAACCCTACCCACCCTTGTAGAAAAAAATATCCTGAACGGACTTTTCAAATAAGTAATAACAATATTAGCTAGGGATAAATGAAGACTACATACTCAGAACCGGCAACAGCCAATTGGACAGGCAGAGCATCTGGTGCCCAGGAGTATCTTCATGAAAAGGTTATTCTGCATAGTGCCATGGATGACTGGTCCCCTAATGGTGCAGCTAAGGCATTTGCACTCCTGGGATACGCCTGTGATGAAGGCGTAAAAAGAAATTATGGTCGGCCTGGTACAGCTCAAGGCCCCGATGCCATCCGCTCTCAATTGGGCAAAATGGCCAACCATTTGTCCGATAAGGTTTCATTACTTGATCTGGGTAATATGGATTGTTTGGATAAGGACATGGAAGCAACCCAACAAAGCCTGCAAACTCAGGTTCAGACTATTTTGAAGAACAACACCTTTCCCGTGTTGCTAGGGGGTGGTCATGATATTGCCTATGGACATTATTGCGGACTAAGAGACTATTTGGGTACTGAGCGAACCCTGGGAATCATAAACTTTGATGCCCATTTCGATCTAAGAAAGAATGAAGCAGGAAATAATTCTGGTACTCCATTCTATCAAATTGCCAAAGACAGTTCTGAACAGGGTCTCCCCTTTCAGTATCTGTGTCTTGGGATCAGAAAAGAGGCCAATTCCGGAGGATTGTATAAAACTGCAGATGATCTGGGTGTTAATTATATGTCGCGAGCTGAGTTTTCCATAAAACAGGCTGAAAAGGTTGAACAGACAATTAAAACCTTCCTCTCCAGGGTTGATAGTGTCTATGTAACCATAGATATGGACGGATTTTCCTCCGCATATGCCCCAGGAGTTAGTGCTGCCTCTCCTATGGGGTTTTCCCCGGAAATTGTACTGGCCAGTTTAGGTCTTATTATTCGATCCAAAAAGCTGATTAGCGTAGATGTGGCCGAAATGAATCCTGCCTTTGACAGGGACAACCAAACGGCAAAACTGGCAGCCGCATTACTCCACTATATAATCCATGAAGTAGCCCTACTCTAGCCAGGATTTAAAATATTTCCCATCGTCTAATGAAAGTGCAGTTTGTGTAAGCTGCAAAGGCCTGAAGGTGTCTATCATTACAGCAAGTTCCTCGGTTCCACTCTTCCCGATACTCGCTTCATACGTGCCGGGATGTGGTCCATGTGGGATCCCCGCCGGGTGCAGAGAAATATATCCTTTATCGATCCCTTTACGGCTCATAAAATCGCCATCAACATAGTACAGTACCTCATCAGAATCTATATTGGAATGATTGTAAGGTGCCGGTATGGCCTCGGGGTGATAATCATATAACCTTGGACAGAAAGAACAAACCACAAAGGCACTTGTCTCAAAGGTCTGGTGTACCGGTGGTGGTTGATGTACCCGACCCGTGATAGGCTCAAAATCGTGAATTGAGAAAGCATATGGATAATTATAGCCGTCCCATCCAACCACGTCGAATGGATGTGTAGCATATACCAAATGGTGTAAGTGACCTTGTTTTTTCACTTTGATCAAAAACTCCCCTTTTTCATCATGCGTTGGCAGATTAGTTGGTAATCTGAAATCGCGCTCACAAAAAGGTGAGTGCTCCAGGTGTTGACCAAACCAGTTTCGGTATCTTTTTGGGGTGTAAACAGGATGGTATGATTCTGTGATGAGAATCCTATTATCTTCCGTATCAAAATGGATCTGATATATCATTCCCCGTGGGATAAGTATATAATCTCCATATCCGAATGGAATTTCCCCCAACAATGTTTTCAGAGTACCTGAACCCTTATGAATGAACAACAATTCGTCTGCATCTGCATTTTTATAGAAATACTCCGTCATGGATTTTCTGGGTGCTGCCAGGGATACATGAACATCCGAATTAAAAAGTATCACCTTTCTGCTGACCAAAAAATCATCTTCTGCAGGAAGTTCTAATCCCTTTAATAAACGCGACTTTACATGATATTCTACCGCAGCCTTTGGACTAATATCTTGAGTTTTTAGAATATCCTTAACCTGTGTGGGCCTATGCAAATGATACATCAAAGAAGACATCCCATCGAAACCAATAGTGCCGAATAATTGCTCATAGTATAACGTGCCATCCGGCTTTTTAAAAATCGTATGTCTCTTATGGGGAATGGTACCTAAAGAATGATATAGTGGCATAAAAAACTGAATTAAAATTGCAGCTTAAAATTACGACAATTTAAAGGGACTTTAAAATTTCTATCTCAAAGATATGTGGGACAGAATGGCTTTTTAGAAGCGAAAGTCATAGGCATGCAAATGGTCATAAAAGAAAAAAGCCTCCCAACTTGGAAAGCCTTTCATTGGCTGAAACTAATATATCAGTTTTCAACACTTGACTTCAAATAATTGAAGTCCAACACAACATGGCAAAGATAATAAAGCTTTTTGATTTCGTATTGCATCTGGCACATATTTCTTCTTGCCCGTAATAAAAAAGGGGGGAACAGTAAAAATCACTGCCTGATCCTCTACAGTTTTAGAGCAAAATTTCCTGAAAAAACATCGATGAACTGCACAATTGTACGATTTGTCTATTTGGCTAAAAACTGTTGACTAACCCAAAACTAGGGTATGATGTACTATGGTCAAGAATTGGTCGACTTTCCCGTGCTGTTAGTCGGGAACGCATATTTTTAAACACTTTCCCCTGTTATTTTAGTAACGATCTAGTACCCAGATTGGATCGAAAATTAACCTACTATGAAATCTAAGTTTCTACTGCTATTGGTCCCTGTCATCACCCTATTTTCATGTATGGAAGATGTCACAACTATCTATGAGCAACCTGTCCCAATAGTTCAGGTTGTTGATCTTCCTCCAGAAAATACAAATCCCCCGGTACAGACATCATCCCCCGAACAAGTATATGAATGGATGGCGCAAATGCAAGCAAGTAACGGTTTAGTTGAAAGTGCAGAGAATACCAATTTTGTGTCTTTGTATGATAATGCATTGGCTGCTTTAGCATTTCTTGCCAACGGCGATCTGGCTCGCGCAGAAATGATCTTTGACTATTTTGATCAGCAATTAGAGACTGAATTTTATGGAAATGATGGAGGGTTTTTTCAATTCCGTGAAATCTCAGGAGAAAACGGATCCCGGATCTGGATGGGTGATAATGCCTGGTTATTGTTGGCACTTAACAATTATCATGAAATAACGAATTCTAATACATATGAACATCTGGCCTTTGAATTAGAGAACTGGCTGCGTTCAATACAAGAACAAGACGGTGGCTTACTAGGTGGGATCAATGAAGACGGAACTCTTATTCCAAAGGTAACTGAAGGAATGATCACGGCCTTTAATGCTGTGCCCGGTTATGATGAATTTCATATGGGCATACTACGTTTCTTAAAGGAACAACGCTGGGATGTTACTGAAGAGGTTCTAATTACCAAAACCCAAAACCCGGCCTATAACTATGCTTTAGATCTGTATTCCCTTGGGTATTTGATCCTGGAAGATTTTCCGGTGGAGGTGTTGGCCAAGGCAAATCGTTTTCTTAATTCTCAAACCTCAACCATCCACGGCAAGCTTATTAGCGGCTATTGTTTCGATGATGATAAAGATGTGGTTTGGTTGGAAGGAACAGCCCAAATGGCCCTGGCGTACAATGCTGCCTCACAATCTGGTAATGCCGAAAATATCGTGCAATCTATTGAGGAGACCTTTATAAACAGTATTTCCAATGAAAGTGCCATAGGTATCCCATATACCACTAATCACGGGACAAATTTTGGCGCCACTTCTCTATGGGACCATACGGATATTACCCCAACCATCTCATCTAGTGTCTGGTATCTTTTTGTAAAAAAGTCTTTTAATCCTTTTCAATTACAAAAGAATAAGGGGATCCCGGCTGAGAATAAATTTTGGACAAATTCTGGTGTTAACTAATAGGACCTGATGAATTTTGCAACTTCCTTAACATAGAGCAATGTCTGTTAATTGTATTTTTAGGGCAAAAAGTTATGAAAACTTCGGCTATGTTCTGGGTGGGTACTACCACCATAGTATTACTAATGGTGACCATAATGGCGGCTATGGGCTTTCCATTCAACTGGGTATTTTATATCACGGTCTTAGGTCAGGTGATGATCGTTTATATGGTCTACAGGGTTTTAACGGACAACTATACTACGAATAAGACCTTCAAAGACTTTTACGAAGATTTCCCGGTAAAAGAGTAGTTCATTTTACGACCTGGTATTCATTTTCCTTTGTAGTATGGGCAGGGGCATTCATTCCCAATTCTGGAATAACCAGTAGAGGCACCTGAGTGTGGAAGGCAACTTGTTTTACAACAGGCTCCCTGGTGATCCGTTCCATATAACTATGGTGGTAATTCAGCATCGCCAGCAAGTGAATGTCCAGCTCATCTGCAAACACTTCAAGGGTCTTGGAAACAGAATTGAGTTCTGATACGGTATGTATATAGTGATCGATCTCCCCAAAATATTTCCTTAACATATTTAAATTAAATTGCTGCACCTCAGAGAGTGCCTTGATCTTATTCTGAACATACACTATCCTGATGGTGGCCTTAAAACTTTTGGCCAGGTCCATTAAAGGAATGAGTTCTGATGTGCTGTAATACCGCTTAAAATCGGTTGCAAAAACGATCTCCTGTGGCTGCACATAGTTAAAATCCTGAGGGATTGTAAGGACCGGACAATTTCGGATCGCCTTTATAATACGCACCGTATTACTACCCAGAAATACTTCTTCCATTCCTGAGGCACCTTTTGTTCCCGTTACAATAAGATCAATAGATTGTTCATCAATAACATCTTTTATTTCATCTATCAGAAGACTAAAAGAGGATATGGTTTTAAAACTATGATTCTTATTCTTAAAAGTCTTTTGAATACGCTTTAGGATATTGTTTAGTCCTCTGACAGAGGCTTCCTTACTTCCGGCATCCATAATACCCGGTTGTATGCTAGAGGCCATGAATCTACTGTTGGGAATTGCCGGCGTATAGGTGTTCAACAAATGAAAGGTACATGTTTCCGCTTTGTACAATTCCAAAATATACCTGATAGCGTTCCAAGAGTTTTCAGAGAAATCTGTAGGTAATAAAATATTCTTCATGAGCTTAATTCTACTTCAACAGGAGTAAAAGTAGGCTCGTAGGGAACCCCAAACAATGACTTTTGTCAGTTTATAGTGCCTTTCAGATTTGTGAAGGCTGGTTCATATAAATATAATTGTTGGAAACTCAGGAATATTGGGTAGGTGCTTTTAAAAACCTTCAACCAGATCGCGGAGTTTTTTTTCGTTGGCAATACCAATCTTTTTACCCGAGGTTTTGATGAGGCCCTTCTTTTTAAATTCGGAAATGATCCGGATACAAGACTCCGTAGCCGTACCCACAACATTCGCAATATCTTCCCTGGAGAGAGTTACACTGAGGTAACCTTCTTTATCTTCTCCGAAATTCTCACCAAGATATAGGAAAGCCTCGGCAACTCGCTGTTTTACTGATTTTTGTGACATATTTACGATCACATCATCAGCCTCTCGCAGATCGTGTGCCATATGCCTTAACACTTCCACGGTAAAATCAGGATTCTTGTGCAATGTATCTACAATACCTTCCTTAGGAATAAAACATACTTCCATATCACTGACGGCCACAGCACTTAGATTAGAAGATTCTTCAGCAATTACAGATCGCTGCCCCATGACCTCTCCCTTACTTGCCAATTTTACGATTTGATCTTTCCCGTTGGCACTTAATTTGGAAAGTTTAGATACTCCTTCACGAACACAGAAAACACCATTTAGCTTTTCCCCTTCCTCAAAAATAGATTGTCCTTTTTTAATAGACTTCGTGGTCTTCGAATCGGAAACACGCTTTAATTCTTCTTTACTCATCGCACGCAAAGAATTAAATTGTCTTACAATACAGTTTTCACATCTATTTTTCATCCGATAAGAATTACAGCATCTAAATTAATATAATTTGAAGACCTGTCCATAGCTTTTCACTGATTTTACGATGATTTAATAGGACTTTTAGTAACCGCTATTAGGCATCGAATTGGAAAACTGACTAAAATCATATTTTATCAAATCTGGTGAGAGCATCTTTGTGGCCAGGTATAATGCAAATGTATGGATAACACAAACTGCTACCACTGCGGTGATCCTTGTGATGATCAAATCATTGCCTATAAGGATAAATCCTTTTGTTGTCATGGTTGTAAAACCGTTTACGAGATCTTTGAAGAACACGATCTTACCTATTATTATGAATTACAGGCAGAAGCCGGTAGCACTCCTAATATTACACAAGGCAAATACGACTATCTGGAAACTCCCTCCATAGCTGAAAAATTATTGGAGTTCAATGATGGTCAATATCAGATCATAAATCTTTTTATTCCTGCTATCCATTGTAGTTCCTGTATTTGGATACTGGAAAATTTGCATAAAATAGCTCCTGGAATTTTACAGTCGCAGGTCGATTTTCCAAAAAAGAGCGTGAGGATCAACTTTGAAACTACCAGGATATCCTTGAAAGAAGTGGTGCTTCTACTTTCACGGATTGGATATGAACCTAGCATATCTCTCGAGAACTATGACCGGAAGGAAAAAAAACAGGACAAAACCCTGATCTATCAGCTGGGGGTTGCAGGTTTTGCCTTTGGCAATATTATGTTCCTTTCTTTTCCGGAGTATTTTGAGGTTACTGAATTTTGGTTAGATCAATACAAACCATTCTTCAGATGGCTGATGTTCTTCTTTTCCCTGCCCGTAGTTTTTTATGCCGGTAAGGATTATCTGATCTCAGCCTACAAAGGACTGCGAAGCAGACATCTTAATATAGACGTCCCCATTGCTTTGGGAATAATGGTGCTTTTCATAAGAAGTACCCTGGAGATCTTATTCGATTGGGGCAGCGGATTCTTTGACAGCCTAAGCGGGTTGATCTTTTTCTTGCTATTGGGAAGGTATTTTCAACAAAGGACCTATGCTTTTCTTTCATTCGAAAGAGATTATAAATCCTATTTCCCTATTGCAGTAACCCGCCTTCTGGAAAATGATACAGAAGAGACCATACAGGTCTATGAGATCAAGAAGGGAGACAGGATACTTATACGTCATGAAGAACTGATCCCTGTAGATGGGCTGCTTCAGAAAGGGCCTGTGGAAATAGATTACAGCTTTGTAACGGGTGAGGCCACACCGGTAAAAAAAGAAATAGGTGAAAAGATATTTGCAGGCGGAAAGCAATTATTGGGCGCCATGGAAATGCGCGCTCTTAAAAATGTATCTCAAAGCTATTTAACCCAGTTATGGAGCCAGGCGGTATTCAATAAAAATAATGAAAGTACTTTTCAGACCCTTACAGATAGTATCGGAAGACGCTTTACCATCACCGTATTACTAATAGCCTTTAGTGCCAGCTTATTTTGGATTTTTAATGACCCCTCAAAAGTGTGGAATGTCTTTACTGCAGTGCTTATCATAGCCTGCCCATGCGCCATAGCTCTTGCGGCCCCTTTTACACTGGGGAACATGCTTAGGATCTTTGGTAAAAAGAAATTTTACTTAAGAGATGTAGCGGTCATAGAACAATTAGCAACCATCAATACGGCTATTTTTGACAAAACAGGAACACTTTCAACAAGGAGTCATGACGCCATTGTGTATGAAGGCACCGTACTAAGCGAAGAAGAAAAATCCTTATTGAAAAGTACGTTGAGGGCGTCTAACCACCCATTGAGCAGATCCTTATACAACCTTCTTAAAGAACAAGAAATTCTAACCCTGGATGACTATCAGGAATACATAGGTCAGGGGCTATATAGCAGTAAGGGAGATCAGGAACTCAAACTGGGTTCGGCCTCATTTGTTGATAATTGCGTTTTAGAGCCCACTGATCAAACCATTGTACATCTCAGTACAAATACACATTACAGGGGGCATTTTGTTTTTCAAAACCAATACAGGCCGGGTATTTCCGAGCTCATTACAACGCTAAAAAAGACCATGGAAATTGCCCTGCTTTCGGGGGATCATGAAGGTGAAAAACATCGTTTGGAAGCCTTACTGCCAAGTTTAACACCTATGTACTTCAATCAAAAACCCGATGATAAACTTTTTTTCGTGAAGGAATTACAGGATCAGGGTAAAAAAGTAATGATGGTAGGAGACGGACTCAATGACGCCGGCGCCCTTGCTCAAAGCAATGTAGGGATTGCCATATCTGAGGATATAAATGTATTCTCCCCTGCTTGTGATGGCATCCTTGATGCAAGCAAGTTTACCTATCTCTCTCAGTATATCAGAGCCTCCAAACAGGCCATAAAGATCATCAAAGTAAGCTTTGTCTTATCCCTTCTATATAATATTATTGGATTGTATTTCGCCGTTACGGGCCAGTTAGAACCTGTAATTGCCGCTATCCTTATGCCCTTGAGTTCCATAAGTATTGTAGCATTTACCACCCTGGCGACGAATTTGCTCGGAAGGAAAATTAAATAATAAAACCTGACTTATGTCATTTTTTAGCGATAGACGCACCGTTACTTTTACACACGAATTCAGGTAGGTATGAGTGTTATTTATGTGTTACTGACTATCAGCATTGTGGTAGCAGTTGTCTTTTTTGCAGCCTTTATCTTTTCAGTTAAGAGTGGCCAGTATGATGATTCCTATACGCCATCTGTGCGCATTTTGTTTGAAGATGAACTTGTTATACAAAAAAGCAACAAAACCCTTCCGAAAGACAAGAATGAATTACCAATCTCTAAAAGAAAACAAACATAATTATGGAAGTACAGCAGTTTAGTTACGATAACCAGATCGTAAAGAAATTTATATATGCTACCCTATTCTGGGGTATCATTGGCATGTTGGTAGGTCTTTTATTGGCCTTTATGTTCTTATTTCCAAACGTCACTGATGGAATATCATGGCTGAGTTTTGGCAGGTTACGACCTCTGCACACGAATGCAGTCATTTTTGCTTTTGTAGGGAACGCCATCTTTGCCGGGGTCTACTATTCTACCCAAAGACTATTAAAAGCCAGAATGTTCAGTGATTTCCTCAGCAATCTAAATTTCTGGGGGTGGCAGGCGATCATTGTTTCCGCAGCTATTACCTTACCATTGGGATATACCACTTCCAAGGAATACGCAGAACTGGAATGGCCCATTGACCTGGCAATTGCTGTGATTTGGGTAGCCTTTGGCTGGAACCTCATAGGAACGATGATCAAGCGTCGGCAACGACACTTATATGTGGCCATATGGTTTTACCTGGCCACTTTTGTAACTGTAGCAGTACTTCATATTTTCAACAGCCTAGAATTACCAATTAGTGCATTGAAGAGCTATTCTGTGTACGCAGGGGTTCAGGATGCGCTGGTGCAATGGTGGTATGGCCATAATGCGGTGGCTTTTTTCCTTACCACGCCATTCCTGGGACTTATGTATTATTTTGTTCCCAAGGCAGCCAACAGGCCTATTTATTCCTACCGCCTTTCCATAGTACACTTTTGGTCCCTTATTTTTATATATATCTGGGCAGGACCGCACCACTTATTATACACGGCCTTGCCAGACTGGGCTCAGAATTTAGGTGTTGCCTTTTCCGTCATGCTAATTGCCCCTTCCTGGGGAGGGATGATCAACGGACTGTTAACCCTGAGAGGTGCATGGGATAAAGTACGTACAGATCCAACGTTAAAATTTATGGTAGTAGCCATTACAGGTTACGGAATGGCCACTTTTGAAGGGCCTATGTTATCGCTTAAGAATGTAAATGCCATAGCGCACTTTAGTGACTGGATCATTGCTCACGTGCATGTAGGTGCCCTCGCCTGGAATGGATTCCTTGCTTTTGGGATGATCTATTGGCTGGTGCCAAAAATGTTCAAAACCAGATTATTCTCAATCCCTATGGCCAATTTCCATTTCTGGATAGGCACGTTGGGAATCATCTTATATGCGCTGCCCATGTATGTCGCCGGATTTACCCAGGCGCTGATGTGGAAAGATTTTAACCCGGATGGCAGCCTGGTGTATGGTAACTTCCTGGAAACCGTTAACGAAATTATGCCCATGTACTGGATGCGCGCCATTGGTGGATCCTTATACATTGTTGGATTTATTGTGATGCTTTACAACATTGTGGTTACCGTTCGTTCGGGTAGTGCTGTTGAGGATGAACTGGCCGAAGCCCCGGCATTGACAAGGGTCTCTAGCAGACGTACAGTGGGGGAAACCTTCCATACCTGGTTAGAAAGGAAGCCAATTCAATTAACCATTTTAGCTACCATCGCCATCCTTATTGGAGGGATCATTCAAATTGTTCCTACCATTTTGGTAAAATCGAACATTCCTACAATCACCAGTGTTAAACCGTATACCCCTTTAGAATTGGAAGGACGAGATCTTTATATACGGGAGGGATGCGTAGGTTGTCATTCACAAATGGTCCGCCCCTTCAGAAGTGAAGTGGAGCGCTATGGTGAATACGCCAAGGCAGGAGAATTTGTATACGACCACCCCTTCCTGTGGGGTAGTAAGCGTACCGGCCCTGATCTACTTAGAATTGGAGGAAAATACTCAGACAGTTGGCATTTAAATCACATGTACGATCCCCAAAGTATGTCTGCCGGGTCTATCATGCCTGCCTATCAATGGCTGGTACAAAACAAGCACGACCGCAGTGCTGTACAGGACAAGATGCGGGCCATGGTAACGCTGGGGGTTCCTTATTCAGATGAGGAAATCAACAATGCGGAAGCATCCATGAATGAACAAGCGCTCACCATAGAAAAGAATCTCTATTCTGATCCCGATTTTGCCAAAAGCTATGAGGAGAATAAAACCAATGCCAAGGCAAATGGAGAGGAATTCATTGAAATGAAAGATCGAGAAATTGTAGCGCTCATCGCCTACCTGCAACGATTAGGTACGGATATCAAAGTAAAAGAAACAGATCAACTCTTATCAGAAAACCAATAAGTCATGCTAAAATTTGCAAAAAACTATATGGAGGGAATTGACGGTATTGCCACCTATCCTATGATCTCCTTACTCATCTTTTTTATCTTTTTCGCGATCCTTTTCTGGTGGGTCCTAACGGCTTCCAAAGCACATATAAAAGAAGTTAGCGAAATTCCTTTAGACGAAAATCAACCAAAACAATAAGCCATGAGAAATATGACACCTTGGTGGATCCGGATCCCCATCTTATTCTTTCTGATCTTTGGATTAATGGAATACTTCGTAGATTCTGGAGACCAGCCTGCATTTATAAAATACCCTGTCGCACAATTCTTTTTGTTAATGATCTTATTGATCCTTATCGCGATAGAGCTGATCGTAAAATCTATTGAGAATGTAATGTTCCAAACACTTTCAAAGGATGCCCAGGAAAGGTACCTCAATACGCAGGCCAAAGCCTGGGAGTGGAAATGGGGCAGGCAGATGTACAAAAAACTCCTTGGATCCAGGGCCATTGAGGAAGAAGGAGAAATTATTTTGGACCACAACTATGACGGAATTAGAGAACTGGATAATAAGCTGCCACCATGGTGGGTATATCTATTTTATGCCACCATTTTGTTCGGGGTAGTGTACCTGGCCAGATTCCACGTTTTTAATGATTATGACCAGACCCTTGAATACGAAATGGAAGTAGCCGAGGCACAAGCTGCCATTGAGGCTTACCGTAAAACTGCCAAGGATCTCGTAGATGTAAACACGGTAATCTTGCTTACTGAAGCTTCAGACCTCAGTGCAGGGAAAGCCATTTATGAAACTAATTGCTTGGTGTGTCATATGGCCGACGGTGGTGGCGGTATTGGACCTAATCTAACAGATCAGCATTGGATCTTAGGAGGAGGTATCAAAAATGTATTCCGTACAATTTCTGAAGGTGGACGAGATGGGAAAGGGATGATCGCCTGGAAACAAACTTTAAAGCCCGCCGAAATGGCACAAGTAGCTAGTTACATTCTTACTTTTCAGGGAACTACACCAGCCAATCCTAAAGCCGCAGAAGGCGATATATGGGTCGATGAAAATGCTCCTGAAAATGGACCAGTTGAATCAGCAAGCGATTCAACTACCGTAGCAATGAATGAATAACAAGCTGTACTAGGTTAGCATGGCGAATGACGAACATTTTCGAGATTCCATAGGCACCATCAATGAAGAGGGTAAGCGTGCCTGGGTATTTCCTAAAAAACCGAGTGGCCGTTTTTATGAATACAGAAAATGGGTAAGCTACGGGTTGCTTTTATTCCTGTTTGCCTCTCCCTTTGTAAAGCTAAACGGGAACCAGTTCCTCATGTTCAATGTACTCGAAAGGCGCTTTAATATCTTTGGATTCCCCTTCTGGCCTCAAGACTTCCATTTATTTGTGATCTCCATGATCATCGGTGTCATCTTCGTGGCCCTTTTCACTGTGGCATTTGGACGTATCTTCTGTGGATGGATGTGCCCACAGACCATATTTATGGAAATGGTATTCCGCAGGATAGAATTCTGGATTGATGGGGATCGAGGAGCACAAATACGTCTTGATCGACAATCCTGGAATGCAGAGAAGATCAGAAAAAGATTGCTAAAATGGTTTGTTTTTTTTGTGATCTCATTCCTGATCGCCAATGTATTTCTAGCCTATCTTATAGGAAGTGATACTCTTATAAGATATGTCATAGACGGACCTTTGCAGCACCTCAACACTTTGATCTCCCTCCTAATCTTCACCGGAGTTTTCTATTTTGTCTTTGCGTGGTTTCGCGAACAGGTATGCATCATTGCCTGTCCCTATGGGAGGTTACAGGGCGTTTTACTGGATAATAAATCGATCGTTGTTGCCTACGATCATAAAAGGGGTGAGGCTGAAAATGGCAGAAAGAAATTCAGGAAAGGGGAAGACAGGGAAGCGTTGGGCCATGGGGACTGTATTGATTGTTTTCAATGTGTTAATGTGTGTCCTACCGGGATCGATATCAGGAATGGAACCCAGCTCGAATGTGTGAACTGTACCGCTTGCATTGACGAGTGCGACACCATTATGGAAAAGATAGATAAGCCAAAGGGCCTCATTCGATACGCTAGCGAAGATAATATTGAAAAAAAGACAAAGTTTACTTTTACGCCACGTTTAAAAGGATATTCTGCTGTCCTCTTTATTCTGATCGGGGTACTGTCTGGAATGTTATTCCTAAGAAATGATCTGGAAGCCAATATTCTAAGATTGCCTGGCCAGTTGTACGAGCGTAAAGAAGGCAACATCATCAGTAATGTGTACACCTTTAAACTCATCAACAAGACAACAAAGGATGTGACCGATGTTAGTTTTAAATTATTGTCCCATACAGGAACAATTGATGTGGTTACACATAAAAAGTTCATTGTGCCGGCAGAACAACTCGCAGAAGGAACCCTGTTTATTGATATCAACGGAGCGGCTCTCAATGGAGATAAAGACAAGCTGAAAATAGGGGTATATAGCGGAAACAATTTAATAGAAACAACCACAACTAGATTCCTGGCACCCAGGAGCTATAAGTAATACAGAGCCTATAATACATTTAAAAAAGAAAAAGATGAAAATTAATTGGGGAACGGGAATTGTTTTAGCGTTTATAGCTTTTATTGGCTTTATATTATTTTTTGTGGTCAGAATGAATATGGATGACCGTGCCAATCACGATCTTGTTACCGAAGAGTATTACAAGAACGAATTGGTATTTCAAAAAGAAATAGATGCGGAAAAGGAAGCAAATACACTTCCATTCCCATTAGAGATCATAAGAGCTGAAGAAGGATTACAGATCTTATTTCCCAAAGATATGGATCCCACCAAAATTAGCGGCACAGTGTCCCTTTACAGACCGTCCAATAAACACTTGGATTTTGACTTACCCTTAAGTTTATCCAATGCACATTTGCTCATACCTGACAAACGTTTGTTGGATGGTCGCTGGGACATTAAAGTAAACTGGAACTATCAAGGAAAGAACTATCTGGTAAAGAAAAGTATGACCTATTAAACACCTCTATGGTATATACGGCATTTTTATTGGGCCTTATGGGAAGTTTGCACTGCGTTGGCATGTGTGGACCTATTGCTTTTATGCTGCCACTAGACAGGAGTGATCGGTTTAAAATGTCCATGCAGGTCTTGGTATATCATATAGGCAGAATGGCTGCCTATGCCCTTTTAGGACTAGCCTTCGGTTTTTTTGGGAAGGGACTTTATGTATTTGGTGCGCAACAATACCTTTCTATTGGAATGGGCATTCTTATGATCCTTGCCGTCGTGATCCCTCAAAATAAGTTGAACACCTACCGTATATCAAAACCCATTTATAGTATCATTTCCAAAATTAAGTCCCGGCTGGGCGCCTTGCTTAAAAAACGTACGGCAGACACTTTTGTAACCATCGGCTTCCTAAATGGCTTTTTGCCCTGTGGATTGGTCTATATGGCGCTGTTTGCTTCCATCGCTATGGCCTCACCTCTGGAGGGTTCCATTTATATGATGTTGTTTGGTTTGGGTACTGTGCCCCTTATGACCAGTGCAGCTATATTGGGGAAACTATTGAAAACCCCGCTAAGAAAAAGAATTCGGCAACTTATTCCCATCTTTGTAATATTAGTGGGGGTCCTATTTATTTTAAGAGGTCTGGGATTAGGCATTCCATATGTGTCTCCTAAACCTATGACAGAAGTTGTGAACACCCAAATTGAATGTCATCAACCTTAATGACATTTGTCAATGATCATAAAATATACCTAAATAAAGAACATGAAGATAGTCTCAAAGACGGAAGCGGCTTCCCTGGTTAAATCTGGTGACCGTATTTTTTTACAAGGGGCCGCAATGACCCCAAATACACTTATCAATGCTATTTCAGAACGATATAAGGAATTGGAAAATGTGGAGATTATCTCCATCCACACGGAAGGAACAGTTAATTATGCCAATCCTCCCTATAACAAAGCATTCACTATAAATAGTTGCTTTGTTGGTGGTAATGTCCGTAATGCAGTAAATACGAATAAAGGCGACTATATCCCTATCTTTCTGAGTGAAATTCACCTGCTTTTCAGAAGGAATATACTGCCACTAGACGTAGCAATTATACAGGTGTCCCTCCCGGACAAACATGGATACTGTTCTCTTGGTTTATCTGTAGATGTAACCTTGCCAGCTATAAAAACAGCTAAATTGGTCATTGCACAGATCAATCCCCAGGTACCAAGAACACATGGCGATGGAATCATCCACTTTTCCGAGATCAATGCGGCTATTGAGGTGAATGAACCGCTTCATACACATGAAATGGCTGAGATATCTGAAATTGAGCATCAGATCGGAAAAAATGTGGCCGAACTAATTGAAGATGGTGCTACGCTACAACTAGGTATAGGTAACATCCCAAATGCCGTGCTGACCAATTTATATGGCCATAAACGATTGGGTATTCATACAGAAATGTTTTCGGACGGACTTCTTCCCCTCGTTGAAAAGGGAGTCATCACCGGGGAAGAAAAAACGTTGAAATCAGGAAGAATTGTAACTTGTTTTGCTTCAGGCACCAAGGCCCTGTACGACTTTGTTGATGATAATCCTATCGTTAATTTCAAGGAAGCAGCCTATACTAATGACACCAATGTGATCCTGCAAAACCCAAAAGTTACTGCCATCAACAGTGCCATAGAAATAGATCTTACCGGGCAGATTTGTGCAGATAGTGTTGGAACTAAACAATTTTCGGGTGTTGGAGGACAAATGGACTTTATCCGGGCGGCTTCATTATCCTGGGGTGGAAAACCTATTTTCGCATTTACATCCCAAACCAAAAAAGGTATCTCTAAGATCACACCGCTTTTAAAGGTGGGAGCAGGAGTTACCACTACCCGGGCTCATGTACATTATGTTGCAACCGAGTATGGCGTAGTAAATCTGTTTGGAATGAACTTGCATCAAAGGGCCAAGGCCCTTATATCAATAGCCCATCCAGATCATAGGGAAGCCCTTTCTAAAGCAGCCTATGAGCGATTTGAACGCGATTAATGAATCCTGAAGAATGTTACTGAACCAGTATATTGATCATACCTTATTAAAACCAACCGCAACTGCAGCGGATATACGAACGCTGTGTGCCGAAGCCATACAATATGATTTCTATGCGGTTTGTATAAATAGTTGCTACGTTTCTCTGGCAAAAGAAGTACTGGAGAACTCCGGAGTGAAAATAGCAGCAGTGATAGGATTTCCCTTGGGTGCCATGGCCACTGAAATTAAAGTGGCTGAAGCAAAATTCTGTGTAGCACAAGGAGCCAATGAGATAGATATGGTAATGAACCTGGGGTGGTTTAAGTCGGGTTTGCATGCCGAGATTACAGAAGAGATCAAAACTATAAAAGACAGTATTGGCAAAGCTATTTTAAAAGTGATCCTTGAAACCTGTTATTTATCTGAAGATGAAATAGCTACAGCCTGTAAACTTTGCTTAGAAGGAGGTGCAGATTTCGTAAAAACCTCTACAGGATTTGGTACCGCAGGAGCCACATTGAAAGCTGTACAGATCATGAAGCAAAGTGTGGGAGTAAAAGCCCAGATCAAAGCTTCTGGCGGTATCCGTGACAAAGCCACGGCTTTGGGGTACATTAAAGCGGGTGCTGCGCGCATTGGTGCCTCCGCCGGAGTGCAAATGATGGAATCCTAAAACAATAACTATGAGTACACATATCGATGCCAAAAAAGGAGCTATTGCCGAAACGGTCCTATTACCGGGTGATCCTTTGCGCGCTCAATGGATCGCAGAAAATTTTTTGGAAGACGTTACTTGTTATAATAAAGTTAGGGGTATGCTGGGCTTTACAGGTACTCACAAGGGGAAACGTATCTCTGTACAGGGCAGTGGCATGGGAATTCCATCGGCTTTAATATACTATCACGAACTCATTGTGGATTATGGAGTAAAAACCCTGATACGCGTTGGGACCGCCGGCAGTTTCCAAAAAGATGTTGGCCTGAGAGATGTGGTTTTGGCCATGGCAGCCTCCACCAACTCAGCCATAAATGACAGACGGTTTTATGGGGGTCATTTTGCCCCAACTGCCAACTTCGATCTTTTTAAAAAAGCCATAACGTTTGCGGACCAACAAAAGATTCCAATAAAAGCAGGGAATATATTAACGAGTGATGCTTTCTATGAGGATGATCCGGAAAGTTTTAAGAAATGGGCAGATCACGGCGTCTTATGCGTTGAGATGGAAACTGCAGCACTGTACACCATCGCTGCGAAACATAAAGTAAACGCTTTATCTATACTCACCATTTCAGATTCATTGGTAACAAAAGAATCTACTTCCTCCGAAGAACGAGAGACCAGCTTTAAACAAATGGTAGACATTGCCTTGAATATAACATAAGATGAGGCATCAGCATATTGCTTGTGTTGTGGCCCACCCACTATTTTCAAATTGCGGCAAGTACCGTTTTCTTCTTTCCATTGAACACACTACAAGAAAAAAGGGAGAGGTACTATGTGTAATCATGCAAAACCCCAGCGTTGCAGGACGAGAATTTGCCGATAAATCGGTTCAGTTTTTAGAAACGCTGATCTTTCAAAAGGAATATGCAGAATTTAGCAAGGTATCTAAGATTCTCATCGTAAATCAATTTGCTCGTATACAAACGAAAAATTTTAAGGGAAAATCCACGGATATTGGCCCTGAGAACGACCAGTATATCAAGAACGCTATTCAAAAAGCAGATTCTATTCTGATCGCCTGGGGAAAGAACAATCCTTTTATCGAAAGGCAACAAGCAATCTTAAAAATGATTCGGGTAGATGAAAATAAAAAGGTATTGATCACCAGGAAACATCCATCCAGAGGAAGTTATTCTAATTTTATTATGGGCTATACACCCTAAAGGTTAGATTATACTCCATTTGTCAAGGATCATAAAAATTGAAAAATCCGTATCTTTCTTACCTCTCGTACGCACAAATACCATTACTATGAAGAAGAATAAGTCTCGCAGATCCTTTATTAAAAAGGCCACCCTGGGCACCGCCGCATTGGGAAGCACTCCTTATATAATTGCTTCCAAAGGAAACAAGGAAATACTCCTTAAAAGAGAATACACTTCCCCAAAATACTCAGCCAATGACAACATCAACCTTGCCCTAATTGGATCTGGTATACAGGGTATCTATGATACTTCTACTGCCTTAAAGGTAGCAGGAGTAAAATTAGTGGCTGTATGTGATCTGTATACCGGCAGACTGGAAAGGGCAAAAGAGCTTTGGGGAACTAATTTGTTTACCACCAGGGATTACCGGGAGATCCTTGCTCGTAAAGATGTGGATGCAGTGATCGTCGCAACTCCAGACCATTGGCATACAAGAATCACTATTGATGCGTTACATGCAGGCAAAGCGGTCTATTGCGAAAAGCCTATGGTACAAAAATTTGAAGAAGGGGCAGGGATAATTGAAGCCCAAAAAAGGTCAAAGGTTGTTTGTCAGATTGGAAGCCAGGGTATGTCCTCCCTGGGAAATGAGAAAGCAAAGCAATTATATCAGGAAGGGGCCATTGGCGAGATGGTAATGCTAGATATGTACAATGACCGCTATTCTGCCGAAGGAGCCTGGCAATATCCAATACCCACAGATGCTAATCCACAAACTGTAGACTTTGATACCTTCCTGGGTAATGCTCCTAAACATCCCTTCGATACAACGCGTTTCTTTAGGTGGCGAAATTACAAAGACTACGGAACAGGTGTTGCAGGGGACCTTTTTGTGCATGCCTTTTCTTCCCTACATCATATTCTGGATTCTAAGGGTCCAACAAGGGCATTGTCTACAGGTGGTCTCCGCTATTGGAAAGATGGCCGTGATGTCCCGGATGTGACCCTAACCTTTTATGACTATCCCAAAACAGAAACACATGCTGCTTTCAATGCATCTTTTCGAGTGAATTTTATAGCTGGGTCTGGAGATGGTGGTGGTTTTAGACTCATTGGAACGGAGGGAGCCATAGAAGTAGGCCAAAATTCAGTTACCCTGATCAGAAGTAAACTTGGAAAGATACCCGGAAATTATTCTATGATCGCCTATACAGAGGCTGAACAAAAAGAGTTGGCTAAAGCCTATGCAGCTATGGATCTGGAAAAACGATCGGAAGCACTCTCAACGGGTGAGACCATCTGGAAAGCACCTTACAATTATAAAGGAGGACATTATGATCATTTCCTGACCTTTTTTAATGCGATCCGTGGCCATGGAACTATTGTACAAGATCCTGTTTTTGGGCTTCGAGCCGGAGGAGCTGCCCTTTTGGCAAATGAAAGCTATAATAGGGGAATGCCTGTGGATTGGGATCCCATACAAATGAAATTAGTATAATTCAAAAATGAAAAAAGGGTGCGTCCGCACCCTTTTTATTTATTATAGTATCTACTTAGATCTTAAAGGTTATCACCGGAATCTTGGAATGGTTGGTAATATCTTCTCCTATACTACCCATAAAGAAGTGTGATAGTCCCTTCCTACCATGGGTAGGGATACCGATAAGATCCGCATTGATGCTTTCACTAAAATTTAGCACTCCTTTTTCTACGCTGTAATCATTGTAGATATTTACTTTCACATTGGCGCCGGCTTTTTCAAGATATTTGTTGATCTTTTCATGAGAATCATTATTACTTAAGAAATCATCTCCCGGGGTGTTTATATACACCATATGTAAGGTTGCTCCTAAAGAGTCTGCAAACTTGCGCGCTTTTTGGAAAGCGGCTAAGCTTTCCCCTTTGAAATTACAGGCAAAAACAAAATGGTCTATTTTAAAATCCTTCATTTCATCCTTTACAACGAGAACAGGCACATCCGAATGTCTAACAACCTTTTCAGCATTAGACCCTACAAATATCTCCTTTAACCCATCGCTGCCATGAGAACCCATCACAATAAGGTCGGCATTGTGCTTTTCGGCAATATCATTTACCTCACCAAAAACTTTAAAATGCTTGATAACAGGTGTGATCTTTACTCCTTTCAGGTAATCCTTATTCAAATGTTCATTTAATCGTTTCTCAGCATGTTTCAGCAAGAAAACAGTTTGTTCTGGATGAAAACCCTCTGTAGAGGTAAGCAAGGCCTCATTTAACTCGAGCATGTGAAGTACAATGATCTCCAAGTTCTGCTTTTTGGCGAGCGATGCTGCTACTTTAAGAGCATATTCGGATTGTTCTGAGAAATCTACTGGGACGATAATTGTTTTCATGGGTTCTTTTTAAAGGGTTAAATGGTCATTGAAAATACTCTTTTTTCCGGAGCTTTTCTATGCATTAAGAGATCAAAAGCCATACAGACATTGCGCACAAAGGGCCTTCCTGCTTCTGTAACGCTCAGTTTGTTGTTCTTAGTATAGACTAAGCCGTCTAATTCCATTTCATATAAATGGTCCAGGACAAGTTCCAAATCATTAAATTGAAGACTTTCATCTTCCCAGGAAGTTTCCATTCTGCACATCAAATTTAGGATATGACGTCGTATAATTAAATCCTCTTCAGAAAGCAGATGTCCACGATAGATAGGGATAATGTTATGGTCTACTAAATGTTGGTACTCTTCCAGACTTTTTACATTTTGTGCAAAACTATACCAGCTATCACTGATACTTGAAGCGCCCAACCCTATCATTAACTGTGTCTTAGAATTAGTATAGCCCATAAAATTTCGGTGCATAGTACCAGTTTCAAATGCCTTGTAGAGGGAATCGCTTTTGAGTGCAAAATGATCCATCCCTATTTCATAATATCCTACTTTGGTCAATAATTCCTTCCCAAGCTCATATTGTTGGCGTTTTTCTTCCGCCCCGGGCAGATCTTCATCTTTAAATCCTCTTTGACCGTTCCCTCTGAGCCAGGGTACATGGGCATAACTATAAAATGCCAACCTGTCTGGTCTTAATTGGTTGGTCTTGTCAATAGTTTCTCTGATATCTTCAATTGTTTGATGCGGAAGTCCGAATATAATATCATGACCCACAGAGGTGTACCCTATTTCCCTGGACCATTCGGTTACTTTTTTCACATTTTCAAATGGCTGTACCCTATGGATAGCCTTCTGTACTTTCTCACTATAATCCTGAACTCCATAACTCACGCGCCTGAATCCCAGATCGAATAATGTTTGCAAGTGCTCTCTGCTTGTATTGTTGGGATGCCCTTCAAAGCTAAACTCGTGTTTATCGGATCTTTCTGCATGCCTAAAGATACCATCGATCAACATCTTTAAATGTTCCGGAGAAAAGAAGGTAGGGGTCCCTCCACCAAGGTGTAATTCCTTAATTATGGGTTTAGTATGAAAAAGATCGCAGTATAACCGCCATTCTTTTAATACCGATTTAATATATGGCATTTCTACCTCATGCCTTTTGGAGATGCGCTTATGGCAACCGCAAAAGGTGCACATGCTTTCACAATAAGGCAAATGTATATAAAGACTTATCCCTTCTATATCATTACTTTCTTCAAAACTTTTTTGCAGGGTTTGTTTCCAGGCTTTTCCTGAAAAAGAATTGATGTCCCAATATGGCACGGTAGGATAGCTCGTGTAACGAGGACCCTGAACATTATATTTTTGAATAAGACTAGGCATACAACTACTGTTTTTCCAAATTTACATTGACCCTTGTTCTTAAAATATGATTTAAATCATTTATTAGAGATGACCTCAAGAGCACGCTATCAGGCAAATATACCCCCTATTAGTAGGTATTCTTCATCCAGTTATAAGGATCTCTTCTCATCCAAAGTCCACGAGTAAAATCGGGAAAATCCTGAGGTTCCCCTTTGTAGAGAATGGACGTCTCAGATAAAGGTGTCACAGCGCTCCATGCAGCAGCGTCATAGGCGTCCATTGGTGGTGCAATATTTGCTTTTGCAGATTCTACAAAGGAATTAAGGACAAAAAAGTCCATCCCTCCATGCCCGGCACCAGCTGCGTATTCTCCATATTTTTTCCATAAAGGATGATCGTATTCTGCTAACCAGGCATCAGCTGCATCCCATCTGTGTGGCTCCGATCTTCCTTCAATATACATTCGGTTCCCATCTACTTCCCATAATCCGTTGGCCCCTTGTACACGGAATCCTAATGAATAAGGTCGAGGCAGGTTACAATCATGGGTAATGATTATGGTCTCCCCCTTAGCGGTATCTATAGTTGTGGTAATGACATCTCCTTGCTTAAATTTCACCTTTGCATTGGGATGGTCTGCGCCTCCATTTTTTACAATATGATTATGCAACCCTATCCCCTTGGAGGCATGTGACGTTAGCGATAAAAAACGGTTGCCTCTGTTGATATCCGCCATGACAGCTACTGGGCCTAAACCATGAGTAGGATACACATCCGCGTTCCGCTTTACCGAATGTTCGGTGCGCCAACGCGCTTCAGAAATTGCCTTTTCACCAAACTCTACCCCACCTCCGTAGGGCTGTTTCCCATTGTTGAATTTCACTTCCCGAAGATCGTGCTGATACCCACATCTAAAATGAACCAATTCGCCAAAGACCTCCTGCTTAACCATATTTAATACAGCCAATACATCTCGCCTGTAGTTCACATTCTCAAGGATCATCATGTGTGTCCCGGTAGCTTCATGAGTGTTCACAAGGTCCCAGCATTCCTCCAGTGTATTTGCCGCAGATACCTCAACGCCGGCATATTTACCGGCCTTCATAGAATCTACCGTCATCCGTGTATGCCATAACCATGGGGTCGCAATGATCACCGCATCAACTTCCTTTAATGAAAGTAAGTTAAGATAGTCATAAGGGTCATTACCAAAGATGGCCGGCGCTTTTTTACCGGCCTCTGATATCAATTTTTGTCCCAGAGTAATGCGCTCGGGATCCACATCACATAATGCGGTGATCCGAACGTCTGTACGCAAGAGAAGATTTTTAAGGTGATTGGTACCCCGGAGTCCAACTCCTATCAATCCTACATTCAGTTCTTCCTTACTATTGGAAGTGTACATGGCAGTAGTCATATTAGGTAGCATACTCAATCCTGCACCCGCAATGGCCGTATTTCTAATAAAATTTCTTCTGCTGTTCATAGTTAGTTCTTTGCCGTAAGAAAAACTCAATTTATGAATTTCTTTCGGACAGCACGGGAATTGTATTGTAAAAACTTATTTTTGCGGCCAAAAGCATTTACAATGACCCTATTATTAATGGCGGCCGGAAGAGGCAGCAGATATGGAAAACTTAAACAGTTCGATGGCTTGGGCCCAAAGGAAGAGTTCCTGATGGAGTTCAGTATCTACGACGCCCTGGAAAATGGCTTTGATCATATCGTTGTGGTCACTCAAAAAGACAACGTTTCCTTCCTGAAGGATCACTTATCCTCAAGAATTCCTGAAACCGTGGCATTAGATGTAGT
This sequence comes from Eudoraea sp., assembly GCA_024639765.1. Classification (GTDB taxonomy): domain Bacteria; phylum Bacteroidota; class Bacteroidia; order Flavobacteriales; family Flavobacteriaceae; genus Muriicola. The sequence continues at coordinate 8,148 of JAHEHU010000018.1, read as the reverse complement.
CGCTCAGGAATTGACCGACCTCCCGGAAGGTATCAGTTTCGAGGGAGAAAGAGCCAAACCATGGGGAACGGCCCATGCGGTTTGGTCTGCCAGAAATGTCATATCCGGGCCCTTTGCCGTGATCAATGCTGATGATTATTATGGCAAACAGGCTTATAAGAATGCTGCTGATTTCATTTTCAAGGATCCCAATAATTCCTCTTTTGGTTTGGTAGCCTACACCCTGAAAGATACCTTGTCTGAATATGGATCTGTGTCAAGGGGCGTTTGCAAACAAAACGGCACATCGCTTCTTTCTGTGGAAGAACGTATTGCCATTGAACAACAACACAATAAGATCGTGGATACGGACTCCGGAATTCAATTTACAGGAGACGAATTGGTTAGCATGAACTTTTGGGTGTGCAGACCCATTATTTTTGACCAGATAGAACAAGATTTCAGAAGCTTTCTGGAGAAAGGGGAGAATATGGAAAAAGGTGAGGTCTATCTGCCTTTTGTGATACAGGCCATGTTACAGGCTGAGAAAACAGCGGTGGAAGTAATTCCCTCTGGAAGTATGTGGTTTGGGGTTACCTATGCTGATGACAAGGAAAAGGCAATGGCTCAATTGAAGGAAATGACCTCAGAAGGACAATACCGTTCCCCATTATGGAATTAAAAATCCATTAATAGTTGCTTTATGGATAGTACACTTGCGGAAAGAGCCCTTGAGCATTTTGTGATTGACCGCAAGCAATATGAAGTGATACCCCTTTTACAAGGCTATATTAATCATACCTTCAAAATTATAGACAAGGGTGTTCCAAAATTTTTGTTGCAACACCTCAATGGTAACGTTTTTCCTGATATAGAGGGTCTAATGCGCAATCTGCAGGCCATTTTACCTTTTTTGAACCAAAAAGGATACGCTTCTGTGGATCTGATGCCAACCAAGGCAAGAATTCCATTTTACCAAGATCCGGATGGAGAATACTGGCGACTTATGACCTTTGTTCCGGAAAGTGTTTCATACGATACCACCAAAGATCTGAAGGTTGCTTATGAATCTGGAAGAATATTGGGAATCTTCCACAGATTACTTAAAGATGTACCCGAAACTGCTCTTGTGGAAACGCTTCCGGACTTTCACAACCTGGAAAAGCGCGTAACCGAATTTCAGAAGGCCAAAATGAATGCCTCCCTGAATAGATCGGAGAAGGCAAAGGAATGGATCTTGTTTGCGGAGACCTTTCTCCTTAAAATGGGCATGGTTAATTCTGAAAAACTGACCATCCGAATTTGCCACAATGATACAAAGCTCAACAATTTTCTGTTCTCAAAAAAAACAGGAAAGGCCTTATGCCTAATTGATCTGGATACGGTTATGCCAGGCTATTTCCATTTCGATTTTGGCGATGCCATCAGAACTATTGTAAATCCTTGCGAGGAAGCTGAAAAAGATCTTACTGCCATTTCTTTCGATCTAAAAATGGCGGATGCCTTTTTAAAAGGCCTCAAGGAAAGTGGTCTTGAACTTAACCCAGCAGAAAAAGCAGCCCTGCCCTATGGTGCTATTCTTATGCCTTTCTTGCATGGTCTGCGTGCCTTAACTGATTATTTGAAAAATGATATATACTATCAGGTACGTTATCCTGAACAAAATCTCCACAGAAGTATGAGTCTTTTTACAGTTGCTCAAAAAGCACAGGATCGCAGAGAGGAATTAGCTACTTCGGTTATGCGTATCCTTGGAAATTAATGTAATCTATTTAAAGGCTTGATGCCCCGTAATATCAGCTCCGGTGATCAGTAAATGAATATCATGGGTTCCCTCATAGGTTAGTACAGATTCTAAATTCATCATATGACGCATAATACTGTACTCCCCGGTAATCCCCATACCTCCCAGCACCTGTCTGGCCTCCCGGGCTATGGTGATAGCCATTTCCACATTATTCCGTTTTGCCATGGAGATCTGTGCAGTAGTGGCTTTCCCTTCATTCTTTAACTGCCCCAAACGAAAGGCTAGTAACTGGGCTTTGGTGATCTCCGTGATCATCTCAGCAAGTTTTTTCTGTTGCAACTGTGTTGCCGCAATGGGCTTCCCAAACTGAACCCGTTCTTTCGCATACCGAAGGGCCGTGTCATAACAATCCATGGCTGCCCCTATCGCACCCCAGGCTATCCCGTAACGGGCAGAATCCAAACATCCTAATGGAGCCCCAAGACCGCTTTTACCAGGGAGTATATTCTCCTTTGGTATCTTCACATTATCAAAAATAAGTTCTCCGGTAGCCGAAGCACGCAATGACCATTTGTTATGTGTTTCGGGAGTGGAAAATCCTTCCATACCCCGCTCTACAAGTAAGCCATGAATACGTCCTTCCTCATTCTTAGCCCATACTACGGCAATGTCTGCAAAAGGAGAATTAGAGATCCAGAGTTTGGCTCCATTTAACAAAAAATGATCTCCTTTATCCTTAAAATTTGTAACCATTCCCCCCGGATTTGATCCGTGATCTGGTTCGGTAAGACCAAAGCAACCCATCAATTCTCCGGTAGCTAACTTTGGCAAATACTTTTTACGTTGTTCTTCAGTGCCGTACGTGAAAATAGGATACATCACCAAAGAAGACTGTACTGATGCCGTAGATCGTACCCCGCTATCTCCCCGCTCAATTTCCTGCATAATGAGTCCGTAACTGATCTGATCTAGTCCCGCTCCGCCATATTCTTCAGGGATGTATGGGCCAAACGCCCCAATTTCTGCTAATCCTTTTAAGATCTGTTTTGGAAATTCTGCTTTTTGAGCATATTCCTCAATAATGGGGGAAACATCTCGTTTTACCCATTGCCTTGCGGCATCGCGTACCAACAGGTGTTCGTCAGAAAACAGGTCATCTAATTGGTAGTAATCTGGTGCTTCAAAAAGATCGGGCCTCATTATATAATATTTTTGTCAAAGGTACTTAAAGGACCCTAACAAATCAATGCTAATAGCGAGATATTACAAGGTGATTTTTTAATACTTAGCTTGGATCCTGGTTCATAAAATGCGCCAAAAGGGAATGAAAATGATGCACTCCTTTTTCCCGGGTAGGCGAAAATCGGCCTGCCTTATAATAATGTGACCGGATCCCTTTGTGAACCCCTTCCACAACTGCTTCGTCTTCCATTTCAACCTTATCCAGACCAGTGCCAGCGCCTTTATCGAGCTTGGAAGGATCCAGGACATAGGTGATAAAAGAAACTTTGGTCCTATTTAGGTTCAATGGCTGAACCAGATTTACGGATAGACCCCAGGGATAAAAATTGAACATCATATTAGGGAACACCCAGAAATAATATGCCGCAATATCCTTCCCATGGTCTATGTGCCCCTCTGGAAGTTCAAAAGTGTCTTCTGTGCCTTCGGCATACCCTATTTGAACATTGCAATGATCATAGCAAATGGTTTCGTAATTCCCGTAATCGAGCACTGCATTGAGGTCATCATGGACAAAAGGAATATGAAAGCCTTCCAGAAAATTGTCACAGTACAACGCCCAATGTGCGTTGATAAAATAATCCTTGTCTCTTTTAGCGTCATGGATGAATTGATGTAAAGGCAGAAAACCAACACGTTGGTCCATGATATCGATCACAGATTGAAAATCGAATGCCGGGGACAATCCCGCAAATAATAGAGGACCCCATTTTTTTAAAGGAAATTCATGAAGGTTATCACATGGCCTTGGAAAATCTTTGGTCTCCTTAAATTCGGGCATATGCTCAAAGTGGCCGTTTAGGGTAAATCTCCGCCCATGATAGCCACAGATCAATTTTTTGTAGGACCCAGCCTCCTCTACCACCAAGTTTCCCCTGTGCGTACAGACATTGCTGAGACAATGATCCTTTCCCTCCTTATCTTTTGTTAGTACCATCGGTTCTTCCAAAAAACCTTCAAGAAGTACAAAAGGTTGGGCAGAACCATTGGAATCTAGCTTTTTGATATCACCGATCCACTGCCAGGACCTGTAGAAGATCCGATCCTTGATTGCCTCAAAGATCTCTGGTTCTTTGTAAAAACTGCTAGGAAGGGTACTGGCTTTACTAATCTCCGGATCGATATTGAATTTTTTAGCCACTCTTCTTTTAATTTGTACATTTAAATTTATGTAATTCTTTAAGATAATCAACCTTTTAGATGAATCTAACCAAGGATAAGAAGAAACTCGGTATCTGGATGAGTACCTCGCTGGTAATCGGGAATATGATAGGGGCCGGAATTTTTATGATGCCCTCCGCCCTGGCAAGTTATGGAGGTATCAGTATATTGGGTTGGCTGGCATCTTCTGCAGGAGCCTTATTACTCGCCAAGGTATTTAGCAGGTTAAGTGTTATGGTTAAGAATAAAACCGGTGGCCCCTACGCCTTTGCCAAAATAGGCTTTGGGGATTATATTGGCTTTCTGGTCGCCTGGGGGTATTGGATCTCAATTTGGGTTGCCAATGCTGCTATTGCCATTGCTTTCGTTAGTGCGCTCACAGTGCTGTTCCCTATCCTTGAAGAGAATTCGGTTTTAGCTGTGCTGCTTGGTTTGGGGGCCATTTGGTTTCTCACCTGGTTCAACTCCCGGGGGGTAAGCAATTCCGGAAAGATGCAATTAGTAACCACTCTCTTAAAACTTGTGCCAATTTTAGTGATCATCGCAGGTGGTTTTTTCTTTTTCGATATTGATAATTTCGTCCCTTTCAATGCCAGCCAGGAAACAAACATGGGAGCAATCGCCATAACAGGCTCTCTGACGCTCTTCGCCTTCGTGGGTTTTGAAAGTGCTACAATTCCCGCCGATAATGTTGAGAATCCGGAAAAAACAATTCCCCGGGCCACCATGATAGGCACCCTGCTTACCACACTAATCTACATTTTGAGTACGGTAGTGGTCATGGGAATGATCCCCATGGCCGAGCTGGCTTCCTCACCGGCTCCTTTTGCAGATGCCATGCGAATTATGAGTGGGGAAATAGGTGAAGAGATCGTCGCTGGCGGGGCGGCAATTGCAGCTTTTGGTGCCTTAAATGGATGGATATTGATCCAAAGCCAGATAGCCAGGGCAACGGCCATAGATCATATGTTTCCAAGGATCTTTAAAATAGAGAACAAAAAAGGGGCCCCTATTTGGGGGTTGGTAATTGGAAGCATCTTAAGTTCAATGATCATGTTAATGAATTATACGGACGGACTGGTAGAGCAATTCAAGTTTATGATCCTACTCTCTATTTTCTCTTGTTTGGTGCCCTATATCTTTTCTACGGCCGCCTATGTGAGCATTGCCCTTCAAAGTAACCCTGGAAAGGGTTCAAAAACAAGTGTTTTTATTTTGGGGAGTCTTGCTTTCTTTTATGCACTTTGGGCCGTATTTGGAGCCGGGGAAGAATCGGTTTTTTGGGGCTTTATCCTATTATTGCTGGGTACGCCTTTTTACGTTTGGATGAAATGGAAATACAACAGGGAACAATGAAAGATACAATAGTCCTTACATCCCATTCTGAATATCTACCCCTTCATTCAATTTTTATCAACCCTGTAGCTAATGCCTTTATTAGTGCCTCAAATGTATCGGACCAATGGAATTCTTTGAACTACCTCTCACCGCCCAATTATGAAACAGCATTAAAAGAATATGCTGATTTTGAAGCTATTGTAAAAGATCATTCGCCAAATATTCACTTTTTCTCAAAGGATAAGGCCCTTTCGCTGGATGCCCTTTATTGCAGGGATGCTGCCATTGCCACGGATTATGGAATGATCCTTTGCAACATGGGAAAAGCCATGCGTTCTTTGGAGCCTGCCGCTCAGTGCTCAGTTTATGAAGCAGCCGGTATCCCCATTTTAGGTAGAATAGAAGGCCCCGGTACACTCGAAGGTGGTGATGTTGCGTGGTTAGATATAAATACCCTTGCCGTTGGACATAGCTACCGTACCAATATGGCAGGTATTGAGCAATTAAAAAGCTTATTAATTCCATTGGGAATTGAGGTGATCGTTGTTGAATTACCTCATTTCAGGGGC
>JAHEHU010000018.1:0-2012 GCA_024639765.1 Eudoraea sp. | reverse complement strand
AACATCTTCATTATAAAATGGGGGGTTAGAAACAATAAGGTCATAGGTTTCTCCTATTTCTTCAACGAACATTTTTAAGGAAGCGTGATAGCAGAAAAGCCGATCTGCCCAGGGAGAAGCTTCAAAATTCTCTACACACTGTTCATACGCATTTGGTTCAATTTCAACGGCATCTATTTCCCTGGCCATGCTTCTTTGTGCCAGCATAAGGGCAATAATTCCTGTGCCACTGCCAATATCCAAAATGCTTTGCGGCGCAGTATCTAAAGGGGTCCAGGCACCAAGTAGCACCCCATCTGTCCCAATTTTCATAGCACACCTATCCTGGTGTACTGCAAATTGTTTGAATTGGAAGGCTGATTCCAAAGTTAGAAATTGAGAGTTGTGGAATTGAATTACTATTCTTTGTCTAAATACAGTGATACCAGCCCTTCCGGTGCTGTAATATGTATGGTTCTATTAGGACGGTCTATGTGCGTAATGATCTCATCATTGATGGGGATCATTAAATGTTTTCCTTCCTTATCAGCTTCGAAGAGTGCTTGTGCCACCGAATCATTAACACCTGTAATAACGCCTATATTTCCATAGACACTATCCAATAATGTAAACCCTATCACCTCATGATAATAGAATTGTGTACCACTTAGTTTTGGGAGGAATTCTAGCGGCAAATAAAGCTCGGATCCTAAGATACGATCTGCATCTGACTCGTCCTTAACCTCTTCAAAACGCACCCTCAATAAGGTAGATCTGTGTAATGCACTGCTTTCAATAAAAAATGGAACCAGACTATTTCCAATGGAAATAAGTACTGATTCCAGATTTTCGTATCGATCAGGTTCATCGGTGTCTAATTTGATCAGCACCTCCCCTTTAAAACTATATTTTGAAACGATCTTGCCCAGGTAGAAACAATCTTCCTTACGCATCAATCGGTTTCCCATTACTCTTTGTCTGCAGCAGGTTTAGTGTCTTCTGCAGGTTTTTCTTCAGCGGCCGGAGTTTCCTCGGCAGCAGCTTCTGGAGCGGCCTCTTCTGTCACAGCTTCTGGAGCGGCCTCTTTTGTCACAGCTTCCGGAGTTACTTCAGCTGTAGTTTCTTCCGCTACTGGAGTTTCAACAACTTCTTCTGCCTGTGCAACAGCTTCCTCAGTTGCAGCAACTGCTTCTCCCTCAGCAGGAACAACATCTTCCTGAGATTCCGGTAATTCGGCTTCTGCTTGCGCTTGTGCTCTCTTATCCGCTACTTCTTTTTCTGCTTCAAGTGCTTTTTTCCTTGCTTCTTGCTGTGCCTTGCTTAAAGTTTCCTCTTTCTTAGAAACCGATTTTTCTTTTTCCGCCACCCAAGCTTGAAATTTTGCCTCAGCTTCTTCCTCAGTAAGCGCTCCTTTACGGACACCTGCAAGTAAGTGATGTTTTAAAAGAACACCTTTATAAGATAAAATTCGTTTTGCAGTATCGGAAGGTTGTGCCCCGTTATTTAACCACTGTACAGATTCATCGATTTTTACTTCAATGGTAGCAGGGTTGGTATTTGGATTGTAGATCCCTAATTTTTCAAGAAATTTTCCATCTCGTTTCGCACGCCCATCGGCAGCTACGATCCAATAAAATGGTTTACCTTTTTTTCCGTGTCTTTGAAGTCTAATTCTTACTGGCATATCACATTAATTTTGCAGGGTACCCGACCCTCGATTATTAATTCTTTTGTTTCTCTATTCTATTAGAGCGTGCAAATATACAATTTCTATTTAATTTACCATTAAATCTCCCTACAGATTTTGATGAATGGTTTAAAGTAACATACGCATTAACAATCATTAAGAAAATTTGTTAAACAGCTGATAAAATCCCCAATTTACTTGACTTTTTGACATATTCTTATATCTTTTATAAAGCTGTTGAAGGTCGACAGCACAATAATTAAAATGAAGAAAGATTAATGAAGTACACAGAAAAAATTTCAAACAAGTTAAACGAATTATTAATCCTCACCTACGACTCCAAAAA
>JAHEHU010000149.1 GCA_024639765.1 Eudoraea sp. | reverse complement strand
AGCAATTCCTTGCTTCTTTCGGGAATAACGGCAGGGTAGAAGTAGATAAGAATCAACAATTTGCCATTACAGGTGTTTCGTTAGGACTGGCAAAGCGCGTACAATGGCCAGATGATTTCTTTACCATCTCTCATTCCCTAAGTTATCAGTTGTACGATTTTAAGAACTACCGTACCGGCCTTTTTAATTTTGGTAATGGGCAATCTAATTCCCTGGCCTATACCTTTGGAATCTCCAGATCATCTGCCGGGCCCGGTCGTATTTATCCTATCACGGGATCTATCTTTGAAATCACGGCAAAATTTACCCCACCATATTCTTTGTTTAGTGACAAGGACTTTGCTTCTTTAAAAGAACGAAGCGAAGAACTTACCGAACTTCAAACAAATCGAAGGCAAAGTGGAAGTGATCTTACCACGGCAGAGAGAAATGAATTGGAGAGTGTAGATCAGGAACGATTCCGATGGCTGGAGTATTACAAAATAAAATTTAAAGGCGACTGGTATACGCGTTTGGTAGATAAATTAGTGCTGCGCACAAATATAGAATTCGGTTTTCTTGGGAATTACAACAGTGATGTGGGAGAAGTTCCTTTTGAGCGTTTTTTCCTTGGGGGCGATGGACTGGGGAGGAATTTTACACTAGATGGGCGTGAAACAATACAATTAAGGGGTTATGAGAATAATTCACTTACCCCGGTAGATCCTATAACTTTTGCGCAAGAAGGAGGAATAGTATACAATAAGTACTCCCTTGAACTTAGGTATCCACTTACCTTAAAACCATCAGCGTCCATTTATGGTCTTACTTTTTTGGAAGCAGGAAACTCTTTTAACAATTTTAATGAGTTTAATCCGTTTCAACTTAAAAGATCGGCCGGAGTGGGCTTGCGTATATTTATGCCTGCCTTTGGTTTGTTGGGGATAGATTTTGGGTACGGATTTGATGAGGATCTAAGACCGCAATCTGCGGGGAACGGTCCCAGTGGTTGGCAAACACACTTTATCATAGGACAGCAATTCTAAGTACCATAAACTTCTCAGACAAAAAAGGTAAATAGCTCATACTAAAAGTTTTAGTAATTTTGGCACGATATTTTCTATGTACTAAATCGAAGTAGGATGAAAACAAACGTTCTTTTAATAATTATCGCATTTCTGACCACTTTCACCACCTTGTCACAAAGGGGGGTTCGTATAGGATATGTAGACATGGAATATATCCTTGAAAATGTAGAGGAATACAGAGAAGCCAATGAGCAGTTAGAGATTAAGGTTCAGCGTTGGAAACTGGAAATAGAAGAGAAACAGGGAGTTGTAGATCAGATGAAGCAAGACCTGATGGCAGAAAAAGTGTTGCTAACAGACGAGTTGATCGCTGAGCGCACTGAAGAGATCCAGATACTTGAAAAGGAGATGCTGGAGTACCAACAAAACAGGTTTGGTCCCAATGGCGATCTTGTTCTCCAAAAGAGACGATTGATTCAACCCATCCAGGACCAGGTATTCAATGAGGTACAGGCTATTGGAGCGAATAAAAAGTACGATTTTATTTTCGATAAATCTGCGGATGTCGTAATGTTGTACTCCGAAAAAAGGCATGATATCAGCGAATTAGTATTGAGGGGTATCGCCAGGACAAGGAGAGTAAGTAAGCCTTCAAGAGCCGCTGAGAAAGCCAGATTAACGGCCTTTGAAAAAGAGGCGGCGGAAGAGGAAGCAGAAATGACAGACGCTCTAAAAGATCGTTTAGAGAAGGCACAGGAAGCTGAAGACCTAAGACAGAAGACAGTAGAAGAAAAAAGGGCGGAGCAGTTGAAATTGCGGGAAGAACGAAAAAAGGCATACGAAGCCCGAAGAAAAAAATTACTTGAGGAAAGAGAGGCAAAACGAAAAGAGAAAGAAGAGGAAAGAAAAAAACAAACCGAACAGAAAAAAGATTCGGTAGATCAATAATAGAATTCAATAATAACACTCAAATAGTAAATTTAAAGTCATGAAACAATTGAAGAAAGTAGCAGTAGCCATCGTATTGTTTGTTGCAGCTACAGGATTTGTAAACGCACAAAGTAGCATTGCACATATTAATGTAACGGATCTTTTGTCGGAAATGCCTGAGATGATAGCAGCTCAAGCTGAACTCAAAAAATTACAGGAGACGTATAAGGCAGATATTGAGAGCTCTATGACAGAGTTACGTAATAAGTATACCCAATATCAAAGTGAAGCTTCGGCCAAGACAAAAGAAGAGAATGAAAAGAGAGCGGTTGAACTTCAGGGATTTGAGAGAAATATTGGAGAAGCTCAGCAAGTAGCCCAGCAAGAATTGGCTAAGAAACAAGCAGAACTTTTTCAGCCTATTTCAGAAAAAGCCATGGCAGCCATTGAAAAGGTTGCTGCAGCGCAAGGCATTGCCTATGTGATGGATTCTACCCAGGGTGGTGGCGTTATCGTAGCAAAGGGAAAGGACCTTCTGCCGGAAGTTAAAAAGGAACTAGGGTTTTAATCACAACGAAACCTTTGAAAAACCGTCCTCAAAAAGGACGGTTTTTTTATTTTTACAAGAACCATTATTAAAAAACAGGCGTTGAGCAACAAGCCTATAGGGATATTCGATTCAGGAGTTGGCGGTATTTCCATCTGGAAGGAATTGCAGCAACGACTTCCATTAGAAGATACCATTTACCTTGCAGATAGTAAGAATGCCCCCTACGGAGAAAAATCGGCTGAGACCATAGTTCAACTGAGTATAAAAAATACGGAGCTACTTTTGGATCTTGGCTGCAAACTGATCGTAGTGGCCTGTAACACTGCTACTACCAATGCGATAGATCATTTACGCACACATTATCCAGTACCATTTATTGGCATAGAACCGGCCATAAAGCCTGCCGCACTTGGATCTACTTCCGGGTCTGTGGGGGTATTGGCAACAAGAGGCACCCTTAGTAGTGCCCTTTTTCACAGTACTTCTAAAAATCACGCTTCTACTATCAAGATCATGGAGCAGGAGGGTACTGGGTTGGTAGAGCTCGTAGAGGCAGGGCAGGCTTCTTCAGAAACTGCCAGAGCCCTTTTGAAAAAATATATACAACCCATGGTAGCCTCCGGAATTGATCATTTGGTGCTGGGATGTACCCATTATCCTCATCTGATACCACTTCTTAAAGAAGAGTTGCCCGCCCATGTGAAGATTATAGACTGCGGGGAAGCCGTAGCCAATCAAACCCATAGGATCCTTGAAAAACAAGGACTTTTGGCCAAAGATCACGGCCAAACAAAACACCAATTTTTCACCAATGCGGATCCTTCTCTTGTACGATCATTTTTGTCCGGGGCCAAAGGGGAGGTAGTTATCTCCTTCAAGGACTTTTAGCTCCTTTTATAGGTGAGATAACTGAAGGGGACCGCGTGTTTCTCATCAGAAGGATGGTGTTCCTCTTTAACCAGTTTCCATATTTTGGTGTCTATTGGAGGGAAATAGGTATCCGCCTCATAAGATTCATGCACCCGGGTAATTTCCAATTCATCAGAGACAGACATGGCTTGTGTATAGATCTCACCGCCACCAATAATATAGACGCGCTCTTCACGGTCTACCAGATTCAGGGCATCCTCTAAAGAATGGACTATGGTGCATTCAGAATATGAGGTTTTATAGGATCTGTCTCTGGTTATAATGATATGAGGTCTGTTGGGTAGTGGCCTGGGAAAACTCTCAAAGGTTTTCCTTCCCATAATGATTGTGTGCCCGGTAGTAATGGCCTTAAACCTTTTAAAATCGTCCGGAAGATGCCATAAAAGCGTGTTGTCCTTTCCAAGGGCATCATTCTCAGCTACCGCGGCGATCATAATGATCTTTTTCAAATTTCTTTTTTTTTTAATGGTTGAGGTTCAGGGAATTTCATTGCTTCTTCCTTCTTTATAGCAGCAATGCGTTCTTGTTGTTTTTGCACCAGTTTTTCTCGTTGCTGCCGTTCCCAGTCGCGCCCCATAAACTCATTCATAATAAATACATTTACCAGGTGCACAAGGAAAAAGAAGCCCCATATGGCAATGGCCCAGTAAGACCAATCATAGGTTTCGCCGTATTTTAAGACCTTGTTTAAGATCACCAAAACAACGCTCCCTATAAGAAACCAAACGAGGTGTCTGTACAGGTTCTTTTTTTGTTGGATCCGTTCCTGTGCATATTCTATCTGTTCATGTTGCTCCAGATCAATAGTGGATCGTTTTTTGTGCTTTGAAAACATTCTAATGGTTATCTTTAACTACAAAGATACGGGAATTCCCAAAGTGCCATATGGTTCAAGCCACTCAATGAAAGGCGTAATATATTCAGTATCAAAATTGCTGTTCTGTATCTAGTAAGGCTAATATTAACTCGTACACCCTATGTCATTTGAAAAAATAAAGGCTCATTTCCCGGTAGCAAATCACTCTATCTATGCCAATACTGCGGCCATAGGATTACTGTCTGATGAATTGCTTGAATGGCGGCAGGAACACGACCTCGATTATCTGGTTGGGGGCAGTCATATGAAAATGGAAAGTTTTCAAATGATCTCAGATGCCAAAGAAACGGTAGGCCGGTTTTTGGGATGTAAAAGGGATCGCGTAGCACTGGTGCCAAATTTCTCGCTTGGCCTGAATATGGTTCTCGAAGGGATGCCTAAGCAATACAGGGTATTATTGTTGGAAACGGATTACCCCTCAGTGAACTGGCCTTTTGAGAGCAGAGGGTTTCCAATCACCTATGCTGCCATAGACGAACATCTTGAAGAGCATATAGAAGCTAAATTAAGTGAAGGGGGCATACAGGTATTTGCCTTTAGTCTGGTACAGTGGCAAAATGGAATCAAGATCGATCTAGATTTTGTCAAACAGCTCCGGGAAAAATATCCCGAGCTGGTGATGATTGCCGATGGCACACAATTTTGCGGAGCCTTCAAGAT
>JAHEHU010000017.1 GCA_024639765.1 Eudoraea sp. | reverse complement strand
AGATAAAAGCGGATGGTAGTATACGCTCCCTTCTCTAGTTGAAGGCTACTCTCTTTCCTCACATAAAACTGGGTCTCAATTCCTTTAGAGGTAAACTCTACGATCCTAGGAAAATTCTGCTGAACAAATTCCTTACCGTTTTTATCTACAACCGAAAATTTAGATACATTCAATTGCATTTGAGTAATTCCTAACTCCTTTGCCTTGCTGTTTTTAAGGATCAGCTCCTTGGCAAGGCTACTTTTTTGTTCCCAAAGCTCCGTCATATTGTAGGCGAATGGGTTCGTATGAAATATAGTAGGATAATATGTTATTTTAGACATAATAGCATTTTTTAAAATTAAAGGGCAAAATTCCAACATTTGGGCCTGCCATAAAACAAGCATATTTTCCACTTTATGTTCTATTTTAACCTTAGTGCTACTATTTTATGTTAAAAAGAGTTAATATTCTTTATATTAATATTTCTCAAAAGTATCCTCGCATATCAGAACCTTGGAAGTATGGTTTTTTTATGCACTTTTGAGGCCTTAGTTCTACCTATAATGGATCAGTTACTAGTGCAAAAGGTCAGGGATCAATTTCAGGAGCAATTCCAGACATCGCCTGTTGTGGTCTTCTCCCCCGGTAGAATCAACCTGATTGGGGAGCATACAGACTATAATGAGGGCTATGTACTACCGGCAGCTATTGACATGGGCATCGTATTGGCCATCCAAAAAAGTAAGGAACCGTACTGTACCGCCACAGCTATCAATATCTCAGAGTCCTTTAGCTTTCCATTAGATCAACGAACACCTATTCCTGAGGGAGGATGGCAGAATTACATCATGGGGGTAGTATATGAAATTCTAAATAAGGACAGGACCATAGCTCCTTTTAATGTGGTTTTTGGAGGGAATATACCCCCGGGAGCCGGACTTTCCTCATCTGCTGCCCTGGAAAACGCCCTGGTCTTTGGTTTAAATGAACTTTTTCAACTGGGCCTCTCCAAAATGGAAATGATCTTGCTCTCACAAGCCGCCGAACATACTTTTGCAGGCGTGCAATGCGGCATCATGGATCAATATGCCAGTATGTTTGGCAAACAAAACACTGCTTTGTTTCTAGATTGCAGGACCTTACAAGCTGAAGTGATCCCCTTTAGAAATGATGAATTTTCACTGATTTTATTAGATTCAAAGGTAAAGCACAATCTTGCGGATAGTGCCTATAATGATCGCCGTAACACCTGTAGTGGTGTCGCTCAGCAACTGGGCGTTCCCGCTCTGAGAGACCTTGATGTTCAGACATTGCTAGACAATAGACAAAAATTTGAGAATGACATCTTTCAAAAGGCCCTTTTTGTGCTGGAAGAGAACAATAGGGTCCTTAATGCTGTTATCGCCTTACGAAATAATGACCTAAAGACCTTAGGAACCCTGTTATTTGAATCTCATGCCGGACTTCAACATCAATACAAGGTAAGTTGCGAAGAGCTTGATCTTCTAGTGGATGTGGCTCGGAAGTCAGATGATGTACCGGGGGCACGGATGATGGGTGGTGGTTTTGGAGGATGTACCCTAAATCTGGTCAAAACAGAGAAGATAGATTCCTTTATCCACACTGCAAAAGAAGAGTATAAGGCGCGTTTCAACAAGGCCATAACTGCCTATCACGTGACAACTGGTACAGGAACCAGACTCATTACTTAAAACACCTTCCTATAGTATACCAAATCCCTAAAGCACCTTATTCCTTTGGTAACATTGGTTACCTTCTATAACGTTTTCCTATTCTAATTTTGTAGCAAATAAGAAATTACTATGAAGCAAGGATTAGTATGGGTTTTATTTTTCACCGTTCAACTAGGAATAGCCCAGGGTACAACACTTATCACCAAAGAAGAAGTTATTGCCAAGGTAAAGGAAAGTAACAATACCCTTAAAATGGCGGAGCAAGATGTGTTGGCGGCCAAAGGCGACTTCAATCAGACAAATGCCATTTTATTACCCAATATCAGCGTCTCCCATACCGGGATCGCCACTACCAATCCCCTTATGGCATTTGGTTCCAGACTCAACCAGGAGATCCTAACTGCAGCCGATTTTAATCCCGATCTGTTAAACGATCCCGATCAAATAGAAGATTTCGCCACGAGAATTGAGATACAACAACCCCTGCTGAATTTTGATGGAGTATTTCAGCGCAAAGCGGCCAGGGCGAAATGGACGGCTACCGAATTACAATCTGAACGCACAGAAGACTACATAGACCTGGAAATAGAGAAGGCCTATATGCAATTACAGCTGTCCTATAAGTCCGTAGAGGTATTGGAAAAAGCAAAAGAAACCGCTCTGGAAAACAAGCGAATCGCAGATAATAGCTTTAAACAGGGCTATCTGCAAAGATCGGATGTGTTGGCCGTAGAAGTACGCGTAACCGAGATAGACAATCAATTACAATATGCCAAAAGCAATATTTTAAATAGCAGCAACTATGTATCTGTTTTGATGAACGCAGACAGTAATCAGCTTTTAAAACCTGCAGATTCTCTGGTCATTCTTACTGAATCTTATGTACAGGAGCATCTACTGGAAAACCGTAAAGACATCCTTGCAATGAACGCGGCAACCGAGGCTTACAGGCAAATGCATAAGGCAGATCAAATGGCCTTTCTTCCCAGATTGAATGCTTTTGGAACTTATGAACTACATGATGATGAAATTTTTCAGACCAATGCAAAAGGTTATCTGTTTGGCGCAGAACTTAAATGGAATTTGTTCGAGGGCAGTAGCCGTATCGGTAAATCACAAAAAAGCAGAGCCGAATATGACAAATCGAAATTACAATTGGCCCAGTACAAATCAGAAAGTCAATTAGAGCTCAATAAGGCCAAAAGAAGTCTTGAAGATGCCCGGAACAAGCTGAAGCTAACGGCACTGGCCTTGCAACAATCCAAAGAATCGTTGCGTATTAGAACGAATCGTTTCGGACAAGGTTTAGAAAAGACTACAGACCTGCTTCTGGCTGAAACCCAGTATTCCCGGAAACAATTGGAGTATTATGCAACGATCTTTCAACACAATTACGCACTGGCATATGTGCGATTCTTAACAAAAGAATAAAAACAGGACATAACAATTAATAAATATTCAAACCAAAAAAGACATGAAGTATACAAACTATATAATTACACTTTTCGCACTAAGCTTTCTCGCCATTGGTTGTGGCACTGAAGACAAAAAGACCATGGCTGTGGATACCCCTGCAGTGACAGTAAAGGTGAGTTCGGTTTCTGAAGACGGCAGGAATGCATTTGTAACGGCTAGTGGTAAAGTAGAAGCTGCCCAAAGTACAAACATCAGTACCCGAATGATGGGATATGTAGACAAGATCTATGTTCAGGTGGGCGATAAGGTTCGAGATGGACAACTACTAATAAGTGTTAGTAATGCCGATGTTGCCGCAAAATTAGCCCAGGTCAACGCTGGGATAACAGAAGCACAAGCCGCTTTCAGTAATGCTGAAAAGGATTTTACCCGCTATACAGTCTTGTTTAACGAGAACAGTGCTTCCCAAAAAGAATTGGACGATATGACAGCCCATTTCGAAATGGCCAAGGCCCGTCTGGAAGCTGCCAGACAAATGAAAAACGAAGTGAATGCCCAATTGTCGTATTCAAATATTCGCGCACCTTTTAACGGTGTAGTGACCAGCAAGTTCATAGATGCCGGTGACATGGCAAATCCGGGTATGCCACTATTGGAAGTGGAAGCCCCGGGTACATACCATGTGTTGGCACTGGTTCCGGAATCGGAAATTATTGATATTCAGAAAGCTACCAAGGTAGCGGTTCAATTAAAAACCTTAGATAGGATGGTGGCAGGTAAAATAACAGAGGTTAGTACCTCAGCCAGAAATACAGGTGGCCAATATATGGTCAAAGTTCTGTTGGAGACCTCAGATGCCGATATTTTATCCGGCATGTATGCCACCGTTCAATTTCCCGCGAAACAAGAATCCTCAAAAGCGATCATGGTTCCCAAGGACGCCTTAGTGCACAATGGACAATTAACAGGCATTTATGCGGTTAGCCAAAATAATACGGCATTATTGCGGTGGTTGCGTCTTGGGCGCGTATTTGGAGATAAGGTGGAAGTACTTTCCGGGCTTTCTGCTGATGAAAAATACATTGTTTCGGCAGATGGAAAATTATACAACGGAGTTAATATCTCAATTCAATAGACAGCTTTGAGACGCAGCTCTTTTTGACACCAACGTAAGGAGGAAAAGCAAAACGAAGATTGGATTACCAAAAACGTAAAGAAAAATGAAAGAAGGTTTAGCAGGGAAGATCGCCAAAATGTTCATTGGCAGCAAATTAACGGTGCTTTTGATGATCGTATTCATGATCATTGGAGTCTATAGCTCGTTCCTTATTCCGCGTGAGGAAGAGCCTCAGATAGACGTACCGATGGCCGATATTTTTGTGAGCTATCCGGGCGCAAGTCCAACAGAAGTAGAAAGCAGAGTGGCAAAACCCCTTGAAAAGCTGATCTCTAACATCAAAGGAGTTGAATATGTGTACTCCACATCGATGAAAGAACAAGGGATGGTCATCGTACAATTTTATGTGGGGGAGGATATTGAACGTTCGTTCGTAAAGCTCTACAATGAGATCAATAAGCATATGGATATTATGCCCCAAGGGGTAACCTTTCCCCTTGTAAAGACCCGTGCCATAGATGATGTGCCCATGTTGGGGTTAACACTGTGGAGTGAAAGTTATGACGATTATCGCTTAAAGCAACTTGCACAGGAATTGACCGGGGAGATCGAAAAAATAACAGACGTTTCAGCCACTAAAAAGATCGGGGGCCGAGACCGTCAGTTGCGTGTCATATTAGACAAAGATAAAATGGCTGCCAGCGGACTCGATTTTCTGTCTGTCGCGGAAATGATAAGGGCGAACAATCAACAATTGAGCGGTGGCAGTTTTAACAGGAACGATACCGAATTTCTGGTCACAACGGGAAATTTTTTAGAAACGGTCTCTGATGTTGAGAACCTGGTGGTGGGTGTTCACCAAGATCACCCAATTTACCTGAAACAGATCGCAAGTATTAAAGACGGTCCTGAGCTACCCAAAAGTTACGTGGCGCATGGGTATGGACAGGCAAGTGAAATGTCTGGCACTTATAGATCAGAGTACCCTGCTGTCACTATATCCATTGCCAAGCGAAAAGGAGCCGATGCCATGAAAATTTCGGACATTATTTTGGAGAAGGTAGACCACCTCAAAAAGAATTTGATACCAGATGATGTACATGTAGAAGTAACCAGAAATTATGGAGAAACTGCCTCACACAAAGTGTCTGAATTACTAATGCACTTAATTGGTGCCATCATTGCAGTAACTTTTGTAGTGATGCTGGCCATGGGCTGGCGTGGTGGCTTGGTAGTATTCTTGTCCGTGCCTATCACCTTCGCACTTACGTTGTTGAGCTACTATATGCTAGATTACACCCTTAACAGGATCACCTTGTTCGCATTGGTATTTGTAACGGGTATTGTGGTGGACGACTCCATTATCATTGCGGAGAACATGCACCGGCATTTTAAGATGAAAAAGCTGCCCTTTAAACAGGCTGCCTTGTATGCCATAAATGAAGTTGGCAATCCTACCATTTTGGCAACGTTTACCGTGATAGCCTCAGTCTTACCAATGGCCTTCGTGTCTGGTCTAATGGGGCCCTATATGTCTCCAATGCCTATTGGGGCATCCATTGCCATGTTGCTATCCCTCTTTGTAGCCCTGACTATTACACCCTATCTGGGATATATATTTCTTCGGGAAAAAGAAAAATCGTCGCGTTCTAAAGATGGGAAAGAAGAGGAGAAAAATGAAAAAAGCCTTGAGGAGACCTTCATATACAGAATGTACGCCAAATTTGAACGCCCATTAATAGAGCATAAAAAATATCGATGGATGTTCCTGGGTATCACCTTCTTCTTACTGCTGGGATCGGTGGCAATGTTCTTTACAAAATCGGTAGCAGTTAAAATGTTACCATTTGATAACAAGAATGAATTTCAGGTGGTTATAGATATGCCGGAAGGTACCACCCTTGAGCGCACAGCGGTAGTTACTCAGGAAGTAGCCCAATACCTGCGCACAAGACCTGAAGTAGTTAACTACCAGAGTTATGTTGGCACCTCGGCACCCATCACCTTTAATGGTTTGGTACGGCATTACGATCTTAGGGGAGGCAGCAATATGGCCGATATTCAGGTCAATTTAATTGACAAGGGGGATCGCAGTGCTCAAAGTCACGGTATCGCTAGCAGCTATCGCCCGGAAATTCAACGGATCGGGGCCAAGTACAATGCCAATATTAAAATTGTTGAAGTACCCCCGGGACCACCTGTACTATCTACCATTGTAGGAGAGATCTATGGACCCGACTACGAAACACAAATGGATATTGCCAATCAGGTACAGGGTATCCTTAAAAATACAGATGATGTGGTGGATGTAGATTGGATGGTTGAGGAAGACCAGCAGGAGTACCAATTTACCATTGATAAAGAAAAGGCTATGTTATATGGGGTGGCGCCTCAGCAAATTGCCCACACCATGAACATGGCTCTTTCAGAAAGGGCAGTAACTAATTTATATGATGAAGATGCGGCTAAGCAGGTAGGATTATTATTGGCCCTGGATGAAAAGGAAAAATCGACCGTTAGTGATATTGCTCAACTTAAGGTAAGATCCAATCAGGGGAATATGATCACTATTGGAGATCTTACAGACATTCAGGAGGTAACAAGTGCCAAGAGCATTTATAGAAAGAATCAAAAAAGAGTGGTGTATGTGATGGCCGATATGGCCGGGGAATTAGAAAGCCCTGTGTATGCCATTCTGGGAATGACCGATAAATTGAAGGGATTGAATGTCCCTGAAGGGTATGATATTGAGGAACTCTATATTAAACAACCAGATTTTGAGGATGATTATACCGTAAAATGGGATGGCGAATGGCAGATCACCTTAGAGGTTTTCCGAGACCTTGGCATCGCTTTCCTGGGTGTTATTGTCATCATTTATATTTTGATAGTAGGCTGGTTCCAAAATTTTAAGGCTCCGGTGGTTATGATGGTGGCTATTCCTCTTTCACTGGTCGGTATTGTTTTAGGGCATTGGCTAATGGGTGCTTTTTTTACAGCTACTTCTTTTATAGGAATGATAGCGCTGGCCGGTATTATGGTAAGGAACTCTGTACTGCTGATAGACTTCGTGAACCTGCGACTGGCTGAGGGCATCCCCATCAAACAAGCCGTGATAGAAGCCGGAGCGGTAAGGACTACTCCTATCTTGTTGACCGCAGGAACCGTTGTCATCGGGGCCTTCGTAATCCTTTTTGACCCTATTTTCCAGGGTCTGGCTATATCCCTTATGGGTGGCACTATTGTTTCCACAGTGCTTACGCTATTAGTGGTGCCATTGGTCTATTTTATGATTGAACGCAAAAACTATCCGGAGGTTTCCCTTGAAGCCGCGGAGATAAAAGAAGAAGAGAACGCGTAGTCTGATTAATTAAAAATTGTAAACATGAAACTATTAATTGTTACCGTGGTAGAGGAATTTGAAAAAGATATTCTACGGCTTTTTAAAAAAGCCAATATTGAAAGTTTTAGTGAAAGTCATATTGATGGGTACAAGAATACGACATCCATGGTACGGACAGCCAGCTGGTTCCCCAGTGAAAAAGGAGGAGTAGATTCCAGTTTATTTTTCTCGTTTACACAGGAGGCCAATATTGATCAGCTTTTTAATCTTATAGAAGAATTTAACCAAAACATTGAGACCAACAATCCCATAAAAGCGATTGTTGTTCCGATAGAAAGATTCATTTAAATAAAATAGTATGAAAAACAGAATTGTACGAGCCATAGCCGGTTCCTTTATCCTAATTAGTCTTATTCTGGCAATTTATGTGAATATCAATTGGTTGTGGTTTACTGCCTTTGTAGGTGCCAATCTCTTGCAATCTTCAATTACCAAATGGTGTTTGATGGATGATATTCTCGATAAAATGGGAGTTAAGGAGTAAGAAAATTGGTGATCCGATATAGAAAGGGCTGGAAAATGTCTTATTAACAGATGGATCATTTAAACATCTTTAGCAAGATTCCTGAGGCCCTTTGTCGGCTATATTATTATTCGGACGAATAAGATTACATAACCTATTTTCTAATTGTTTTTTTCCAATTTTTATACTTACATTGAGGTCTCTTAGATAATATCTGCCCATATATGATCATAGGAATTCTTAAAGAACCACACGAGAAACGCGTATCACTTGTTCCAAGTACCCTCAAAAAGTTTAATGTAGCAAATACCGATTTCTGGATCGAGAAAGAAGCCGGAGAACTGGCAAGTTTCCCTGATTCAAAATATGAGAAATACGGTAGCATAAAAAGTCGGGATGCCATTCTCAAGGAGGCTGACATTCTTGTTACTATTAATCCCATTCCAAAGGAGGACCTTAAAAAGGTAAAAAAAGGAGCCCTTCTGGTGGCCATGTTTGCTCCATATACGAATGAGGCCCTTATTGAACATATCAAAAATTTAGGGTTAAAAGCAGCAAGTCTGGATCTGATCCCCAGAACCACAATTGCCCAAACAATGGATATATTATCATCCATGGCCGCGATATCTGGTTATAAAGCTGTTTTATTGGCTGCCAATGAATTCCCAGGTTTTTTCCCAATGCTGATCACAGCAGCCGGTAGTATAAAACCATGTAAGGTATTAGTCTTAGGAGCAGGTGTTGCCGGTTTGCAGGCCATTGCCACGGCCAGAAGATTGGGGGCCATGGTAGAGGCCTTTGACGTAAGGGCTGCGGCCAAAGAAGAGGTAGAAAGCCTGGGCGCTAAATTCGTTGAAGTTCCGGGGGCCATCGATAAAAAAGATGCGGGCGGCTATGCAGTGGAGCAGACACCAGAGTTTTTAAAAAAGCAACAAGAAGAAGTGGCACACAGAGCTTCTAAATCTAATGTAGTGATCACCACTGCCCAGATCATGGGTAAAAAGGCTCCAATACTGCTAACCGAAGAGACCGTAAGTAAAATGAAGCCCGGTTCTTTGGTCATAGATCTGGCGGCATCCACCGGTGGTAATTGTGAAGTAACGGAAAACAACAAGACCGTACTCTATAAAGGAGTGAAAATTGTTGGCAATAGTCATCTGGCTGCTGATATGCCAAAAGATGCAAGTTTTTTTTACAGCAACAATGTGGCCAACTATTTAAAACTGATCGTAAAAGAAGGTCAATTACAGTTAGACCAAACTAATGAGATCATAGCAAAGACCCTGGTCTGCTAGTCATATAAAAACATCAATTAATTGAATGCATGGAACAACTCTTTCTCTTTCTGGAAAATAACCTGATCCTTATCTATCTTTTGATCTTCACTGTCATCCTGGGTTTTGAAGTGATCTCTAAAGTACCTACCGTATTACACACCCCCTTAATGTCTGGCGCAAATGCCATAAGCGGAGTGGTGATCATAGGGGCTATATTACTAATTCGTAATGCCTCACCCACCGATTACTTCAGTCTTAGCCTTGGTGCTTTGGGCGTGATTCTTGGAATGATCAATGTAGTGGGTGGTTTTGCAGTGACCAACCGAATGTTAAAGATGTTCTCCAAAAAGAAAAAATAAAATGCTCATTACCGCTATTAATCTTATCTATCTTCTGGGTGCCACCTCGTTTGTTATTGGTTTGAAAAAAATGAGTTCCCCAGACACTGCCCGAAAAGGAAATGCCCTGGCAACCTTTGGGATGGTCGTCGCAATTGTGGCTACCTTGTTTATCCCAATTACGGATGCTCCCAACAATTATCTCTGGATATTCGGAGCCATGATCGTGGGCGGTATTATTGGCTATATAAGCGCCGTGAAAATTGAAATGACGGCCATGCCGCAGATGGTTTCTGTTTTCAATGGCCTGGGCGGTGCCTGTGCCGCTGTACTGGCATCTACTGAATTGGTGCAATATGCAAAGGGAGTCACTATACTGAATAACGGACAGCTGCTAATTTTACTGATAACCCTACTCATTGGGGCCATAGCTTTTACAGGGAGTATGCTGGCCTATGCAAAATTACAGGGACTTTTAAAAGATAGTCAGGTAACCTTTCCAAAACACAATATTGTCAACCTGATCTTACTGGGAGCCTTGTTAGCCATGAGCGTTTATGTTTACCTCAACATGGCAGATCCAACACTATGGTATATCGTCCTTATAATGGTGCTTTCTCTGGTCTACGGATTCTCTTTTGTGGCTCCCATAGGAGGAGCAGACATGCCTGTAGTGATCTCCCTTCTTAATGCCTTTACGGGACTTTCAGCGGCAGCAGCCGGACTCATATATGATAATAAGATCATGTTAGTAGGTGGAATATTAGTGGGATCTGCCGGGATCATCCTTACCGTTTTAATGTGTAACGCCATGAACCGATCTTTACTCAATGTTTTAATAGGTGGATTTGGGGAAAACAATCACAAATCCAGCGACAATGGCGATAATCAGTTGGCCAAAGAAATAACCTATACAGATCTGGCCATTCAACTCTACTATTCTCAAAGTGTACTTATTGTACCCGGATATGGATTAGCCGTTGCACAGGCACAAAAAGTGGTAAAAAGGTTAGACAACCTCCTTTCTGCCAATGGTGTGGATGTGAAATATGCCATACATCCCGTAGCCGGAAGAATGCCAGGGCATATGAATGTGCTTCTGGCAGAGGCAGACATCCCCTATCCCAAATTATTGGATATGGAAGATGCCAATGAAGCGTTACCAAATACAGATATGGTTCTGGTGATCGGTGCCAACGATGTTGTGAACCCTGCCGCATATGATGACCCCGCAAGTCCCGTTTATGGAATGCCGGTTATCAATGTATGGGAAGCTAAGAATGTCGTAGTCTTAAAACGAAGTATGAGTCCCGGTTACGCCGGCATTCAAAACCAATTGTTCTTCCACCACAAGACCAAAATGCTCTTTGGTGATGCCAAAGCCACGCTTGAGCAACTCAACGATGAGGTAAAAACACTCGATTCTTAAGTCCCCTGTTTTTTGTTTCTAGGATCCTTGTTTTGTTCGTGTAAGATCAAAAATATCTTTTCTGCGATCGCGCAAGTTTCGTACAGCCCCAAACTGATTCAGTTCTCTTAAGAGATCGATATCTACATCCGCAATCAGGATCATTTCAGTGTTAGGAGTAGCTTCTGCTTTGATCCCATTGGTTGGGAAGGAAAAATCGCATGGTGTAAATACCATAGATTGGGCAAATTGTATGTCCATATTATGCACATTGGGTAAATTTCCCACGCTACCCGCTATGGCCACATAACATTCATTCTCAATGGCTCTCGCTTGCGCACAATGACGCACACGTGAATACCCGTTCTGTGTATCGGTTAGGAAAGGGATAAATAAGATATCCATACCCTCGTCTGCCAGTAACCTGCTTAATTCCGGAAACTCCGAATCGTAACAAATCAATACGCCTATCTTACCGCAATCGGTATCAAAAGTTCGTAATTCTTTGCCTCCCTGCATACCCCACACCTTGGCCTCATCTGGCGTAACATGTAATTTTTCATACCGTTCCATACTACCATCTCTCCTGCACAGATAACCGGCATTCACCAATTTTCCATCCTTCATTTCGGGCATACTTCCCGTAATGATATTTATGTTGTAAGAAATGGAAAATTCTGAGAATTTCTTTACAATGTCCTCCGTATGTTTTGCCAGTTCGCGTATTGCCTCCGATTCTGGCATATGGTTATTATCTGCCATTAGAGGTGCATTAAAGAATTCCGGAAATAAGGCAAAGTCTGATCTATACCCGGCAACGGCATCGATGAAGTATTCTGCATGCTGCAATAATTCATCCAAGTCTTTATAAGGCCTCATTTGCCATTGAATAAGACCCAGCCTGATCACCTTTTTTCTGGTAGTAGCCTTTTTGGTGGGTTTTTCATAATAGATATTATCCCATTCCATGAGCACGGCAAATTCATTGGAAGCTTCATCACCCTCCAGATAGCCTTTGATGACCTTAGCGGGATGAAAATCATTTGATATCTGAAAATTTAAAACAGGATCCTGAATTTCCTTTCTCCGAACTTTCTGAATGTATTCCTTAGGAGATAGGGTATCTGAATGCAAATGATAATTAGGCATCCTGCCTCCAAAGGCTACTCCCTTGAGGTTTAAACGTTCACAGAGATCCTTCCTGTAGTCGTACAAACGTCTTCCCAGTCGCAATCCACGAAATTCCGGCTTTATAAACACATCGATCCCATATAGCATATCCCCTTCCATGGTATGGGTGTTGAAGGTATAATTCCCGGTAACCTCCTTGTATGTATGACGAACGTCGAAATTGTGATAATCAACAATGATAGAGAGCGCACAACCGGCCAATTCACCGTTTATCTTGATCACTACCTGCCCCTCTGGGAACAGATCGATCAGTTTTTGGATGTGATGTTCCCTCCAATACGTATTGGGCATGGAAACATATGCCTCAATCATCGCCTGCTTTAGTTCCTGATAATCATCAATGCTGAGATATGACAGGTCAATATTTTCTATTTCAATCATTTTTTTATATAACTACTTTGATATACGTTTTAGTTTGTTTTCAGGATCTTCTTCAAATACTATTCTGCGTATCCCAATCCATATGCTTCTGATGGATATAAAATTCCATTTTCTAGTCGAAAAAGTCCGGTAAAGGGATCATTCTCCAGATCCAGATGACCATCCAGATCGGCAAAATGAATATTGGGTCTGGACAAAGCAAAATGGAGGCCGGCAGAAATACCTAACGCACATTCATCCAAACAGCCCACCATGGCCTCTAACCCAGCCGATCTTGCAACAGAATTAATATGCATCCCTTCCATGATACCCCCCACTTTCATCAGCTTAATATTCACCATATCTATCAGTTCATGTTGTGCCAGCCTAAAAGCATCATCAAGCGTTTTTAAACTCTCATCTGCCATCACCGGAATACCCACTGCATGGGTAACTTCGCCTAGTTTATGAGTACCCTTGGTCCTGGTTGGTTGCTCAAAGATCTGGATCCCAACGGTCTTGGTAGCCTTCACAAAAGCGATAGAATCTTCTACGGTATATCCCTGATTTCCATCAAAGCGAAATATTACCTTTGGAAACAGTTCTCTTAGGCGGATCATTTTAGCAATGTCTTCCTGCAGATCGGCACCTCCCTTTATCTTTAAAATGGTAAATCCCTTCTTTACAAATTCACCGGCCAGCCACAACGTTTCCTCCATAGACATGATCCCGATGGTAATGCTCGTAGGAATAGATTCCCGATACCCTCCCAGGAATTGATACAGTGGTACGGACATTTTTTTTGACATAAGATCTAGCAACGCCATATCTACCATGGCCAGCGCAGAAGATCTGTCTGTGCACATTGCATTTAAATCTTCAAGGATCCTAACGTAATGAAAAGGGGATTTTCCTTTCAGGTACGGGAGGATCTGTCCGGTAATAGCTTCCTCAACCATTTCGGGAGTTTCGCCAGTTACTTCCCAATCCGGAGCAGCACAACCATATCCTACAATCTTAGAATCGGTCTCTATTTTCAGAATAAAATTACTGGTTTTACTGACCGTTTCATACGCAATTGTATACGGAACACTTAAAGTGAGATCTAAGCGTTCAAAGGAAACCTTTGTAATCTTCATCAATATCGTTTTTGATACAAATCATCTAGTGTAGAATCCTTTATGGAATCTACAAATTTGACCATATGATGAATCATTAGTTCCCACATCTTCTTTCCTTTCTCGGCGGTAGCCTTGGTAGCATCTCCCATCACCCCACTTTCCGAAATCTTATTTGTTCTTACATACCAATTAACACCCTGATCATTGTCAAAATCGAGGAATTTACTTCCAAATTCCAATGTTTGGTTCACTGCTTTATCCATTTGGACCATCTCCGGTCTTATGGCCAGGGTAGTACTTGTTTCTATCTCACCGGCATGTATATCATTAGGGGTATCTATAAGATCGTAAAGGGCTACATCACTGGTTTCCCCTGTATCTACACAGACAAATATCTTTGCATCCCTGTTGATCATTTGCGCTGCATAATGCAAGGTAGGGGCATTATCGCCGTGACCATTCAGGATGATGATCTTTTTGATGCCGTTCTTGGCAAGGCTCATCCCAATGTCATAGACAAAGCGGGAAAGTGCGTCATTGGTAACACTTAAAGTTCCCTTAAAATCGTCATGGTGATATGACACTCCAAAGGGTATAGGAGGCAATACCAGCGGTTTTGGATCACTGCATGCTTCCGCTACCTTGTAAGCCATATATTTAGCATCAAAATAATCGATATCAACAGGCAAATGAGGACCATGCTGCTCTATGGCCCCGGTTGGCAGGATAGCGGTATCCACTTTTTTTAGATAAGCCTCTATCTCAGGCCAGGTCATTTCTTCCCACATAAATGTGGGTTTATGTTTTTTTAAACTCATCGTTTTTAATTAAAAAGTAAGGTCGCTCCAAAAAGCTTTTATCGGGTGTAAAAGTATGCCATTTCCGGTCATGAAGTTCTACACTGCCCTCGGAATATTCTGAGAGTATCCTAAACAAGGGTTTTCTGATATGTACCGGAATGTCAGCAATATTACTTCGCTCTTTGTCAAATCGCAGGGAGACGATCTCCTCATGTCTTTTAGCCAGTTTCCTGGTATGCTCGGTGGCCTCAATCAATCCTTTGGATACCAGTAGAAAATACAAATGGGCTGCATCACTTCCCAATTGCTT
Source organism: Eudoraea sp. (assembly GCA_024639765.1). Lineage (GTDB taxonomy): Bacteria > Bacteroidota > Bacteroidia > Flavobacteriales > Flavobacteriaceae > Muriicola. Next base: position 31,362 of record JAHEHU010000017.1, on the reverse strand, counting down.
TACACCCCTATTTCCCAAGGCGAAGAGCCCTTTCTTGATCTGATCTTCGGTGTATCCACATCTTCCGGGATCTTCATCGAGGGCCATCAGCATTCCTATGATCCTCCTGCATTTTTCACAGCTACCACAAGGCAGCATTTTACCATTTTCCGAATGTGCTGCATGACAGGAAACCTGGTATTGTTGCAGGTCCGGGTACCTTTTCACCAGGGTCTTTAAGATCAGTAGCTCTGATAAGGATCTTAAAATAGAATACTGCCGTATGTTCCAGCCTTTTTTCTGGTAATAGCGGGTAAGGGCATTGTCAAAATACTTGCTCTGATCGTATAACCCATTATAATGGGTAATTCCGTGATAATTTCCTTTCACAGTGGTGTCATACTCATTCCCTATCAATATATTTCCAGCACCCCTTTTTAAGGCTACTGGGAGGGTGCCGAAAAGAAAAACGGCCACCGTCCATAATCTGATCGGGTAGATATCGGCCCTGATATTTTGAAAATTCTCTTTGATGAATGGCATTTGCTTTACCATCCAGTTAAAAATCCTATCGCTATTGCACCATGGTTTAGCAGTATTGGGTTCTGTTTCCTCGTAATGATCATAGGCATTGACGGCCGTGAACCAATGCCTACCAGATTCATTGATAAATACAGGATGAGCTATGCCTATTTCCTTAATAAGACCATAACTTAACAGACTGTCCTTTCCGCCACTGCTTAAAATCACATATTCATCTTCTTTTGGTTGCAGAACAGATTTAGAAAACTGCATGTTCTGAAATTGGGAGTTGGTAAATGTGACATTTGCAGCCGTATATTCGGGGAGGTTCTCTAACTCCAGCGCATCATATGGAGGCTTCAGAAATTCGTTCTTTCCATAGAATTTCAATACCAGTATCTCGCGGGAGGTATTTTCCATCATGTCTTTCAGAAAGCGCTGATCGGCATGGTCATAAAGTCCGTCAAATACAATTTCTTCAAAAAAAAGGCCATAATTTAGAGCCACTTGGGCCACCATCATAGAAGCCAGGTTGGCATCTTTGGCATTTTTAGGTTCAAAGTAGGGGGAATTATAAGAGTAGATCAACTGATTACTTGCTTCACTCCCATCCTCTTTTATGAGCGTGTAGGTTGCTTTTACGCGTTTTGGCTCTATAGTCAACTTATGTACTAGGAGTTTTTTAAAGACAACAAGGGAGTTAATTCTAACCATTATATGTAAATGACAGCTTTTTTATGGAATGAGGACAAAAGGGCCGCAAGATAGATGACGAGTGTAACAGGCACATTGCTCTTATAAAGGTACTATATTTTTAACATACTAAACCGCCTAATCATACGGAATATCCTTTATTTATTGGGTCTGACACAAAGAGTTCTCCTTAAAAATTAACACCAACCCTATTGTTAATTGAAATAATTTTGCGTTCTTAAATAAGAAGATATTTATGGATACCAGATTTACATTTATAATATTACTTTTCCTGTGTTGTGGCATACTGAGTGCACAGGAAGCCCTTCCATTGTCATTACCCAACGACCAAATTAAACCGCTCCGTTCTTTGGTGGACAATAAATTACAAATGAGTCTTGAGAATCAACTCATGAAAAATCCCAAATGGAAACAGTTGATCAACTCAAAAAAAATGGCAGTTGGTGTTGTGGATCTAAGAGATCCAAGAAGCGCTACGTTTGCAAGTATCAATGGAAACCACATGATGTATGCGGCCAGTTTGCCAAAGATTGCCATTTTATTGGCAGCAATGGATGCTATTGAAAAAGGAACATTGAAGGAAACTTCTGAGGTGAAGAAAGATATGCAGTTAATGATAAGCAAATCGGATAACAAAGCCTCAACGCGTATGATAGATAGAATAGGGTACGATCAAATTGAGTCCGTCATGACCGATCCTAAATATGAATTTTATGATGAGGAAACTGGCGGAGGACTTTGGGTTGGCAAACGTTATGGAGGAGGTGGGGATACCAATAGGGAGCCTTTAAAGAACCTCAGCCATGCTGCCACCGTTACACAAGTATGCCGTTACTATTACCTTTTGGCGAACGGAAAACTCGTATCCAGGGAACGATCTTCCCAGATGCTAGATATTCTAGAAAATCCGGCTCTACATCATAAATTCGTAAATACACTGAACATCCTGGCCCCGGATGCGCGTATCTTTAGAAAATCTGGGTCCTGGAGAACTTATCACTCCGATTCTGTGCTGGTTTGGGGTATTGATAAGAACAGGCGTTATATTCTCGTTGCTTTGATTGATGATCCTTCAGGTGAACAGATCATAAGAAACTTGGTACGACCAGTTGAAACGGCCTTAAAAAATACCAAGAATTACAAAAAAGTTAATTAGACGCCTCTTAATTAATGCTTTTTCAAGAACTTATTAAAAAAACCTTCAATATAAGGGAGGGAGAATTAAAGATCTCCTTTCTTATGCAGCTCTATGTTTTTTTGATCATTACCAGTTTATTGATCATAAAACCAACCGTAAATTCTCTTTTCCTTTCGGAACTTGGTGTAGAAAGTCTTCCCATTGCATTTTTATGGGTGGCCATCATTGCTTATTTGAGTTCGTATTTCTATTCCAGGGCACTCACAAGATTCTCACTTCAAAAGGTCATCAAAACCACCTTAATCATCACTATTGTTTTGTTGACCCTCCTTACCGTACTACTCAAAATGAATCTCTTAAACGCCTGGATGCTATATTTTTTCTATGTATGGGTAGCTATTCATGCCGTTTTATCTGCCTCTCAATTTTGGGTACTGGCTAACCTCGTGTATAACCCTAGAGAAGCAAAACGACTCTTTGGATTTATAGGATCCGGAGCTATCCTGGGTGGTATATTTGGTGGTTATCTTACCTCTATTTTGGCTCCAATTATAGGAAATGACAACCTGTTTTTCCTGGCCATAGGGATTTTGATACTGTGTATTCCTGTCTTACAGGTGATATGGCAGCTGCGTGTAGAAAAATTGAACATTTTTAAGCTTCAGAACCGCAAGGGGAATGATGCGGACAAACCTTTATGGCTCATTCGAAATTCCAAGCATCTTACCTATCTCGCTTCCATATTGGGCGTTAGTGTTTTGGTGGCAAAATTAGTAGATTATCAGTTTAGTGATTTTGCCTCGGCCTCAATATTAGATCCGGATGAACTAACTGCCTTCTTTGCATTTTGGTTCTCTACCTTTAATTTACTCTCCCTTGCAATACAACTCTTTGTGACGCACCGGGTGGTAGGGGTTTGGGGTGTTGGCTTCTCCATGTTACTCCTTCCTCTTGGCATACTTGCCGGCTGTTTGCTTTTTTTGGTTTTTCCGGAACTCGCAGTGATCATTTTTATAAAAGCGGTGGATGGTTCCTTAAAACAATCGGTAAACAAAAGTGCCATGGAATTGCTGGCCCTTCCTTTACCTTTTGAGCTTAAAAACAAAACGAAGTCTTACATAGATGTGGTGGTAGATAGTTTTGCTACCGGTATTGCCGGATTCATCTTGATATTTCTTGTTCGTGGTCTGGAATTGTCATCCGTATATATCACTGTGATCATTGTAATTCTGCTGATCCTATGGGTCTATTTTGTGTACAAAGTACGGAATGAATATTTCCAGACCTTTCGGGATAATCTGGCCCTGGTGCTGGAAACAAAAGAACCAGCTAAAAAAATTGAGTTGAAAAATGTTTCGGCAATCAATGGCATGAAAAAGGTCTTTGAAAATGGAACAGAGTCGCAGCTATTGTTCATGCTTGGAAAACTACGGGAGCTTAATGATAAACGTTTCCTGCATGAGGTTCATAAATTACTCGGACACCCATCCAATAAAGTGAAGACAGCAGCCATACAGAATATGTATTTTTTAAACGATCATACTGTGGTCACTGAGATCTCAGAACTACTAGCTTCGAAGGACGAAGAACTAATTATGGCTACCCTGGAATATCTGCTATTACATGCCAATGCTCAACAAGAAGTAATATTTGATCATTATCTGGAGCATTCAGATCCGTTGATCTCTAATACGGCACTATTTTGCCTTGCCAAGGAATCCAGAGACAATCTCTCTTTACGAAATCAATACGAACTAAAAGAAAGAATCGCCCAGCAAATAAACGCTGTAAATAACGAGGATGGCAAAGGATTTTTGAAACCAATTCTGTTAAAGACCATTGGAGCCGCTAATATTCCTGAATTATATCCCAGACTATCGGAAGCTTTACGCAGTGAGGACAAGACCTATCAGCTCGAAGTAATTAAAGCAATTGGTTTAAGCCTGTACCCACCTTTTATAAAAGATCTCGTCTGCTTCTTGCCAGATAAAAAGATGCGCCCGGTGGTATTAGAATCATTACTCTCCTACGGCCAGCGTTTAGGGCCCTATTTACTCGATTTTATTGAGAAGAGATCTGTAACTATTTCTTTGTGCCGGTATATCCCTGCAGTATTAAAGAATCTACCATCACAAGAGACTGTAAATGGACTTATGACCTTATTGGAAGATAAAGATGTTACCATACGGCAGGAGGCCATCAGAGCCTTAAGTGAATTAAAAACAACCCATCCTCAATATCATTTTGATCATTTAAAAGTGGTACGGAATATCCTTGAAGAATGCAGAATGTACCACCATACACTTTCTGCCATGCATACCCAGATCATTATTTCCTACCGAAACCGTACCAAATCTAGGAAAGTAGTAACAGATGAAGAACGAAACGCACGTTCTAGCCTGTTGGAACTCCTCGAAAGGCGTCTGGATGCTGGTCTTGAGCGTATCTTTAAATTACTCGGTCTGAAATATGGCCCCAAGGATATCGAAATAGCCTATGAAGGTATCTTGAGTGAAAAACAAGATGCTCAGTCTAAGGCCATTGAATATCTGGATAATTTACTTTATGGAGATCTTAAACGAAAGTTATTACCCATCATAGAAAATACCATTCTGGATGTTACTTCTGAGGAAGTTCAGCAACATCTGATTACAAAAGTACCAACAGAATACGAATGTTTCCAGAGTTTGCTTCAGGCAAATGATCATAAAATAAAACTCGCGGTCTTATTCCTCATTGGGCAACAAAAGAATTCTAAGTATGGCCCGCTTGTTCAAATGATAATGACAAATGAAGATGAACGAATAAGAGATTTCGCCACACAAATCCTTAGCAAACTATCGGAAGTTTAACCCTTTCGAATGACTTTATCTATGCTTGAAGCCAGATACATATGATCCGACGCTGAATTTTTACGAAGTACATTAGACATAAGCACCACCATATATTTGCAATTATCCGGATGTTCAACTATGATAACGGAATTCATAAAATTTTGAACATTCCCCTCATACTTACCGCATGGCTCTCCTTTGCTTCGATCACATTTATACAAACTTCCCGATTTGAAATACACTGCTGCTTCCTTTAGAGCCGGAGATTGGGCATAACGGATCCTTCGGTCAGTCATATACATCAATCTTTTCATTTCCAAACTGGAGGCTTCATCAACAACATTTCCTTGTTCCAACTTTACGAGGAATTTCATCAACCCTAAAGGGGTTCCAATGCTACCGCCCTTGTCCCCTACGTATGTGTTGGCACCCCTGGTGAAAAAACTTCCTAACCGCCATTCGTCTGTGGTTATTCCCAGGGCCCTTAGAGGTAGGTTTACGACATCGTTCCCCAGATCTGTCAATTCTTTTTTTGGAGTCTCCTTAAAATATGCCAGAGCCTGTTCTTCGGTAAGATCGGGATAGGAGCTGCCAAAAGCAGCCATGAGCATTGCTTCGCGCCATACAATACTGGCAGCGCCATTATTGCTTACGGAGAGCATATGATCTACCCATTCGTACAAGGTAAAAATATCGGAAGCTATCACCTGTCGCTTAACAAGGGTATTCTTCTCTAAATTATAAATAGGTACTGTATGCTCATCTGTTAAACCCCAAACACCAGATGCAACAGATTTGTTCCTAAGAAGTGCTATTCTATTTTCCCAGGAGTCTGGATATATCTTTTCCAATTGGGTAAATATCGCTACCAATACGGCTAGCTTTCCAACACTTCCGGGTTGATAGCCCAGTGTTTCATTTCTATGTGCATAGCGCACTTTGGACGGATCCGATATATCTATTACACTAAGGGAATAGCTCTTATCCAATCCTCTGAAAAGTCCACTAATCTCTTTTTGTAATTGGGCGTCCTCATTAAAAAAAGTGGATAGGCTATCCGTATCCAGGGATCTTAAATTTAGGCTGATGTCCTTCCAGGACCTTAAAGCACCTGACGGCAAAGGTGTTGTAGTTTTTAGTTCTCCCAATTGTATCAACTCCAACCTTTTAAGACGTTTGATCCCAGTTCGTTCATACCCATCTATTGGGTAAAGCAAGACACTGAGAAGCACAAAGAGTAGCGGAAGAGTCAGTAATTTAATTGTCGTATACATCTTATAATTTTGTTGAAAGTTGAATTTTCTTATCGTTTCGGATCTTAGGTGTAATAGATTCTAAATAAGCGGATCCCATAGCCTTCTTATTTTCAACAAACGGCCGAATCTGGAAAAGCCATAATTTATCATCCTTAAACCCAAGCTCTACATCATAGGCTCCTTTATAATCAGATTTTGTTGCTTTTGGGAGTATGTCCCTCAAGGTGATCGCAAAATTCCTTAGCTGTTTAATGTTCTCTTTCGTGAGTATAGGGTCTTCCAAGGTTGCGATCTCTTTTAAAGTACCTCCGGTAGTGGGCAATCTGTTGTGATACAGATCCCTGGCTGGCGCTAGCAAAACGGATGCATGCGTAGTTATCAAATGCGTTTCGGCAGCTTGTCCGTCTACCGCACCACCGGCTCCCCTGCTAAATGCAACCGTGAGGTCTTTTTCGGAACCCATATTTATTCCCTTGGTGATCATAACCCCAGAGTAATCTACGTCCACACTGGGTATTACCAGAATAGAAGGATATACATTTTCCGGATTCAACAGGTACTTCTGTCTCCATTTAAAGCTGCGTTCTGTATATGGGGAAGCCCAAACATCTTTGATCCCCTGTAATATCTTTTCTCTGTCTACAGTATTAAAAATGGTAAGATTTAGTCCGGCTCCGGTAAAGTCTTTCAAGTCCTCCATATTTGTATCGCTCCTTAGAAAAACCGGTATTTCACCCAATGACATTCCCAATCCCTCTTTAAAATTATTCTCAAGATCTTCCACAAATGAGGTTTTTAAAGGCATTGTTTTGATGACTGATCTCAAAAGCTGAAGTTTTTCTAATTGGAACTGTTCTACCTCTTGTTCTGTAATCCCGTTGGCTCGCATAGCCTCAGCTTCAGCAAACATGGTATTTAAAAAATCCCAATACGAACCGGTAGTTTCCGGCATATCCTGATCCATATGCTCCTTGAAGATCCCAAACGGTATAACCAGACCTTCAACCACATCATCAGGGAACATTTTCTTTAGCTGTCCCAAATTTGCTGCCTTAGGACCACATAGTTTTCCAGAGTTGGAGGCATCTACTTCCCTCATATTAAGCACTTTTACCACATCGAGGCGAATTTCCTCTGCAGGAACTTCGATTTTTTCATCTTTCCGTTCTTTTTTTTCAAAAAGGGCCTTTTCCTCAGCAGACATCTCTTGTTCAGATTTCATCTGCACATTACCTTTATTTGAAACAGCATAAAAAACACGAGTCCCACTATATTTTTTCAATTGCCGAAGATTCTCATCAGATAAGGCGGCATTAGGGATACCTAAATTTCTGGCTAGTAGTTGAACATGAGAAACCAGATTTCCCTCTGCAACGGTGGCGATACCGGCAACTGGTTTGAGATCTGAAGGTGGTTTCTGAAAAATGTAAATCTTGTCTGAAGAAACTTCGAGGTCGTCCGCCATATTTTCAACCACGACTAATTCTCCAAAAGCATACCCCGGATTTAAACCACGGATGGCACTTTGGTTTGTGAGGTCCACCACGTTATTGGTCAGAGCAGCTTCTGTTGCAATAAAATTTCCCAGGTCACCTACCGCCTTACCGAGTTGTAAGACCAAAGAGCTTCTGATTTTATCATCTATAAAACTGTTGGCCATTGGTTCAAAAGGGGCATATAGGGCCACTACCTCATCAAATTGTGCCTTGAACGTACTGGTACTCCATTCTACGGCACTTCTGGCTCTTCCCAAAGTGTACATGAGTTCTTCTAAAGTAAGTGTAGATTTCTCAAAATTGGTCAATGCCGAAAACACCTGCTCCCACTCCCATTTTTCCATATAGCCCGCTGCTGCCGAAGCCATACCAAGGCTGCAGATCTTTTGTAGCTGCCCCTTTACGTCTGTTGGATTCCAGCTGGTCTCATTCTTAAAGATGATATCTTCAAGCTTCAGGGACAGATCCATTAATTGAAGTCTTGTTTTTGGATTTTTCTCCGAAATGATATGTTGCCTGATGGACCACATAAGATCGGCCCCCTCTTCAATTAAAGAAGATGGTGTCATTACATCCTTCCCAGTCACCAAAAAATTAGAGAGTTGAGAACTAAGCTCAGGATTTGTCATGACTGGCAGGCCCTTGGATAGCATCTGAAGGTCCGTAGGCTTAAAAAACGCATTCATCGACTTTAAAAGCGATGAAAATTGGGTGGTAAGCTCCGGGCTTAACTTTCCTTTGTTCTTTTCAATAAAAAGCTCTACCGCTTCCATATCTTCCCTTTGCGGCTGGCTATGTATCTTTACACGAAGATCCATAAATGCCGGATAAAGATCGGAGATCACTTTGGACTGACTTCTCATCTGTTGCGCCATATTCTCATCTTCCTGATAGGGTATATCTTTCATGGCGTTTCTGAGCACAAAGAAATGTTGCTGAAGATTTTTGTCCGCACCCAAGATCTCTTTAAAAAAATCCAACCCCCATGCAGTTTCATCTTCAGCCTGAACAGATCCCCTGTAGTATCTACCTTTGTTGTTGATCCATCCCTGGTCTACAGATCGCAGGTATTTATCTAACTGGTACTGTTTTAATTGTGTAAAATTTCTTTTGGGATCCCAGAATTCACTAGGTTTTGAATATGCAAGGATCTGTCCCAAATAAATGTTGTTCTTCCTGGCAATGTCTTCCACCACATCCTTATAACGGGCGTGTTGTACTCCCGGGCCTATCTCGTCCGGGCAAGGATCTTTTGGCTGACGAATACTACCGTCTGTACAAAACCAACGAATATCTTTGTATGGACCCCTGATGTCCTTTTTGAACTCTTGGACAAACTTTTGAAGTTCCTGTGAACTATACTGCTGAGAAAAAAGCAATACCGATTGGAATAGGCATATGAATATTACCAACTTTTTTGACATCTTACTTTTCTTTTTATGCTAGACTAAAAACTATCTTCCTTTATCTGGTATTGCGCCGAAACATACAATCAACTTCATACAAGATTTTATACTTTACTTTTTAAAATGGCCACCAAATCATCTGCACCAAAGGCCAAAACGTCAAAAGCAGGAATTCCTGTCTCCTCAGTGATCTCTTTACAGGAAGGTTCTATCTCATCGTTGGTCATCTCCTCATGGTTCACCGTAATGGCTATCACTTTCTTTCCGGAAATGACTTCAATGGCTTTTATTTGTTCGGGCAATGAATGTAGCCGATACCCCGGAAATCCGTCATATTCTTTCCTTTTTGGGGCATGTTGCAATATCACATAGTCTGGTCTGCCCGCTGCAAGTATCTCAAATCCTCCGGGGTATGCCGGGTTCATTAAGCTCCCCTGCCCTTCTATCACTACGACATCCGGATCTTCATTTTTCCAGGCACTTACAACAGCATGTTCTATTTCACCAGACACAAAATCATTGATGCAACTATCCAAAATCATGCTATACCTGGCACCTTGCATCCAGCCGGTTTGACCGGTACCGATCATTTCAGCTTTTAAACCTGCTTTTCGGAAGGCATGGACAAGTATCCAGGCAGTGGTGCGCTTGCCTATAGCCGAATCGGTTCCCAGGATCGCCAGCTTTAAACAGTCTACCTTTTCAATATCCCCTGTAAAAAAATGAAGCTTATCCCTGTCTGGTGTTTTACGAACATCTCGCACCCGGCAACCATTCTTTCGAGCAATGGTCATCAGGGATTCATCATTGCTGAGGAAGTCATGCAGACCACTATCCACATTCCAACTGCGTTCCAAGGCTTCGCGAATAGTTTGTTTTGCTTCTTTTGGAAGTCGGCCACCATCTGGTGCCAAGCCGATAACCAGACTTTCAGGACTTTTATTTTTATCTGCCAATGTGCTTGCAGCAGTTTTCAGATCTTTAAAAATAGGAATGCCATTTGCTTTCCCATCCAATACTTTTCCTGCATCGAGCCCGGTGTAGGAGCTATCGATAACGCCAACCACTTCATATCGTTCAGTGAAGCGCACCAATCCATGGGCGGTTTTACCATTTGGGGTGTTAAAGGCTCCTTCACAATATACCAGGGCCTTGCCGTCTATCGTTTTTTTCATAATTGTTGGTTTAGTTTTTTGCAGTTAGAATAGCCACATACCGATCTGGTTCCAAAGAATTCTGTTCGTGGATCTCCAACAAGGCGATCAACCCTGCCGTTGAGGCCGGAAGAATCCTGAATCCCTCTTTTTTGTGCAGAAAAGCACTCATCTCCCTCAGCTTCCTGTCACTCACATTCACTGCTTCACCTTCAGATTCGCGAATGGCGTATAATGCTTCCTCTCCATCAAAACTATGCCAATTGATAAGAGGTTCATTGTATTTGGTTTCTTTTATATTCTTCGGTTCTAGGTCCTTACAATGGTCCAAGCCCTTATTAAACGATTGTACTATTGGGTTCTTAAAGGAAGAAGAGGCAGCGATCATTTTTGGTATCCTGGATGTTTTCCCCCGTTTATACAAACTAACAAACCCCCTGTAGATCCCAGCCAGCAGGGTACCATTTGAAACGGGAACCGCACAGTATTTTGGAGCATCACCCAGGTCTTCATATATCTCATTTGCGATCTGTGCATACGCCGATATCTGTAAAGGAGTATTCATAGCACCCGGATTGGCATCGTACCATTCATTGGCTTTTGCCAGTTCTGTGCTTTGGGCAACCACATCTTCATAGCTGCCGGGTAGCCTGATAATTTCGGCATTCAGGGATTTCATTTCTTCAATTCTATCGGTATGATAGGACTCGGGTATATAGATCTTACAATGCATCCCTGCCAGGCTTGCCGCCAAAGCAACAGCAACACCATAGTTTCCGCAAGTAGCAAGAGATACCACATTAAAATCGCGTCGTAGTGCATCATACACCTGTGCGAAAGCTATACGATCTTTCTGGGTCCCTGTGGGGTTGTCTCCTTCGTATTTGATGTACAGCTGTCGTATATTGAATTCACGCTCCAAGGCTTTTGCCCTATTAAGGGCGGTATCCCCCACCTCAAGATTAAGGATATCTTCAAAACTTTCCAGACGATCTGTCACTGATTTGCTCTGGTCCATCACAAATTCACTAAGCTTTAAAGTCTCCGAAGAGACCTTGTTTTCTGCCGTTTTAACACCATCGCGAAGATTCATAATCAGCCCTAATTAGTTCCTTTGAGTATACTAAAATCATCTTATATAATAAAGCAATATTACTACATATTTTAATGTAAATATGGTAATTCTTTTAGTGTAGGTCTACTGTGATATTCTCGAAAATTAGGTTCTACGCATCAATATGATGGTTGCCTTATTTTAAGAAAGAAGAGGCATATTACTTTGAACTTCTGTTCCATATTGTCAATATTCTGTGGTACCTTTAGGTGTATCTATAAGAACAACCGAACGAATGCTTATACCTTCCCTGGTTATCCTTTATATACTCCTCGCACTTTTTATGATCATTGGATTATTGATCAATGGGGTACGTCCTGCCAAAACCCTGGCCTGGCTTCTTGTCATCTTTACAATTCCCGTTGCTGGTATTCTATTATACATAATGCTGGGGAGGAACAGACGAAAAAAAAGGCTGGCCCGACTCAGAAATAATTCTATTGAACTTCCATCCTACGCCGTAAATATCGAAACTGATGCTGGCCAACCTAAATATAAGAAGATGATGACCCTTATTAAAAAGGTCACACATTATCCTCCAACGTATCATAATGCAGTAACTCTTTTGGAAGATGGCGCACACACATTTAATAAGATCTTTGAAGCTCTGGAAAAGGCAGAACATTTTATTTACCTGCAGTACTATATTTTTGAAGAGGGAATATTAGCTAATAAATTGTTGATGATTTTCGAAAAGAAGATCCAAAAAGGTGTAAAAATAAAGATGATCTATGATGGGGTGGGTAGTTATTCATTGAGTTCGTCCTATATAAAAAAACTTAAGGCCATAGGAGTAGAGGCATACCCCTTTCTTCCATTTCGTTTTGGCCGGTTCCTTTCCTCCCTAAATTATCGAAATCATCGAAAGATCATAATTGTAGATGGTATCATTGGCTTTACCGGGGGTATCAACATTTCAGATAAGTATTTAAGAAAAGACAAAGATCTGGTGAAATGGCACGATATGCACCTCGCGATTCAGGGTGAAGCCGTATCCTTTATGGAACATATCTTTATTTCTGATTGGTTCATGGTCTCCGAGAAAAAAGTGGCTATGAAAACTACATATAAAGAAACTACAGACGCTGATCTGAAAACGCTTGTTCATGTAGTTCCGAGTGGACCGGATGATGCCTTCCCCAATATTGAACAATCGTATTTATCTATCATTAATGAAGCACAGAAGTATCTTTATATCACAAATCCTTATATAATTCCTAGCAATGAGATCCTTATGGCGCTGCAAATGGCTGCGCTAAGCGGAATAGACGTACGATTATTAATTGCAGATAAAAGCGATAGCAAACTTGTTTCCTGGACGGTTCGCTCCTACTTTGATTCGTTTCTAAAATCGGGGGTCCGTATCTTTTTATTTCCTCATGGCTTTCTACACAGCAAGATCCTGGTAAGTGATGATGATATTGCCTCTATTGGGACCGCAAATATTGATGTACGTAGTTTTGAGCACAATTATGAAGTGAACGCACTGCTTTACGACAGAGACACGGCGAGGATTCTACGCAAGAATTTTTTGAGAGACTGTGAACAGAGTACCGAATTGAAGATGGAAGTACATAACCAAAGACCTGCATTAAATAAATTAATTGAAGGCACCGCCAGGATCTTTGCGCCTGTTTTGTAATTTCTTTAAAAGCTGAAGTATATCTCTTTATTGTTTTTCTTTTCTGAAAATAAGATCCTCATTTTGCATGGTAGATACCACAAGATCTATGTATTCTTCAATGGTATCCTCTGACTCTATAGGATCGGAAACCTCTATAACCCCTCTCCAAATAAGATCTCGCTCCTTATCAACGCAAATACAATACAAGGCAGTTTCTACAAAATAAACCGTGAATTGTTCATAGTATTCATCTTCATAATAGATGTTTTGATGACTTAAATAATCGTCCTTAAATCTGCGGTTGTTCCTGTCCAACTCCGAAAGTTTCTTACTCAGGGTTTGCCGGCTCTCGGAACCTAATATTTTCGTAAAGAGAATGGCATCAAAATCTTTTGCAAGCAGTCGTTCTTCCACTTCATCCAATTCTCGATCTGTTCGCACTGAGGTGGTAAAAGCTACATCAAATAGATCTATACTCCTCATGGCTTCAACACCACTCTGTATAAATTTATCTGTCATCCTGGTCTCAAATTCCAATCTGGCATCAGCATTGGGGGTCATCCCAACCACCAGTACTTTGTAGGCATCGAAAAGAACAATATCAGGATTCTTCCAACTACTGACAATTTCTGTGTCGGAACAGGCCAGTAGTAGTATAAAAAAGGTCCAAATAAAGGTTTTCATGACGTAGGTTTTTTATAATCATATTCAAACTGAACCAATAACAAGATACTTGTCATAAGATTAATTTCATATGACAATTATCAGCTAGGCACTATTATTACTTCTTGTGCCTTTTTTTTAGAATTGCCGCCGCATAGACATAAAGGTTAGACTTCAACCTTCTGAAATCATCAAGACAGTCCTCTACTTCTTTTCTGTATTGTTGGTGTTTGGTTTGATAGGCCTGGTCCAGAGTGCTATTTAAAATCTCTATTAGCCCACCAAGTTTATTTTCATGTTCAACAATTTCTCCAATAATTTTTGAGCAACGTTCTTTAGACTGCATCAATCTCCCCTGAAATTTTTGAAGGTCTTCAAATAATATCGGGGTATCTGGTTCAAAAACATAGGAATCCAAGAGATTATCGAAGAATACGATCTCGTCTGCCATAAAAAAAAGATGCGAGATCCACTTTTTTGATTCTTGATGTAATGCTTCTATTCCCATTTTCCGTAGCACTAGTTGTTTTTCCATCGGGGTTCTTTTTTTAACTATTATCTGTTCATATTCTTTTAATTGTATTCTATATATGGTCCGCTTTCTTTTTAAAAAAGCTGCACAGTATCCAATAGGTCCGGAATTGTTACACGCCACTTCAGGGTTTTTTCTATCATGCTCTTGAAGCCCTCCAATGCTTCCGGTTCACCGTGGATCAAAAAGGTATTTTCGGGAACATTCTTAACATCCCCTAGCCAGTTCATGAGTTCGGCCTGATCTGCGTGCGCAGAGAGACTTTCCAAATGAACCACTGAGGCCTTTACTTCGTGATCTTTTCCAAATATTCTTATATCAGTGGCTCCTTCCAGGAGCTTTCTGCCCCGCGTACCTTCGGCCTGGTATCCCACTATTAAAACAGTGGTCGTAATTAGGTCTACCTTTTGTTTTAAATAGGTGAGAATTCTTCCTCCAGAGACCATTCCGCTGCCCGCAATCACAATTTTAGGCCTGGGATCATCAATGGTCTTCCACGTGTCTCTATAAGAACTGATAAGGGTCATATGAGCACACATAGCGTTAAGATCTGCAAGTGGCATCTTATGCCAGTTTGGAAAACGTTCAAAAAGTTCTAAAACGTCTGTCCCCATAGGACTGTCAATGAAAATAGGGATATTCGGAATTCGGTTTTTCTGATATAGCCGCCATAGGATAACCATCAGTAATTGAAGGCGTTCAACAGCAAAAGAAGGAATCAGTAAGATACCTTGTTCCCTAATTGTCTTATGTACTAACTCAATAAGTATGGATTCCACGTCCTCATCCGGGTGCAATTTATTCCCATAGGTGCTTTCCAGAAAAAGATAATCTGCCCACTGTGGTCTTTTAGGCTCCATTAATAGTAAATCCCGTGGCCTGCCTATATCGCCAGAAAAAACATAGTCCTTCTCATGAATCTTCAAGGTGATATAAGTAGCTCCAAGAATATGTCCATTATATGAAAATCGTAGTTGCACCCCTTCCGATACATTGATCCATTGATCTGGTTCTACTGCCTGAAAAAGATCAATGGCCTTCTCAGCTTCTTCCAGGGTATAAAAAGGTAAAGCCGGACTATGTTTGGAATACCCCTCCTTGTTGGCTTTTTCTGCTTCCTCTTCATGAATTTTTGCACTATCTCTCAAGATGATGCCAGCAATGGCAAGTGTTGGTTCGGTTCCCATGATCTTTCCTTTGAATCCCTGTTTTAGCAATCTGGGTAAATAGCCTGTATGATCCAGATGGCCATGGGTAAGAATCACCATATCTATGGAGGAAACATCAATGGGTAAGGGCTGCCAGTTCTGTTCTCTCAGTGCTTTAAGGCCCTGGAACATTCCACAATCTATAAGCAAATTAAGTCCCTCGGTTTCCAAATAAAATTTAGATCCTGTAACCGTGTGAGCAGCTCCTAAGAATTGAATTTTTACCATGGCATTGATCACCTTTTCAAAATTGACATAATTGCCCTATTTCCTTTAAGATCCTTGTTTTCCTGTTCTCTGAGATACCCAAATGGTCTAAATAAAAGGTATCCTTATACAATTGTCTGCAAAGCACAATATCCCTGCTCAACAGGAAGTGTTTTTCACGTTGTGATAACATGGTGGAAACTGTAATAGGGTACAGAGCCAACCTATCTATTCTGTTACGCAAACCATCATCTTTGGGGTAGTCCCAACTGAGAAGGTATAAACCTGAACAAAGGCCATAGGTATTCGCTTGCTCTGTAAACCGAGTATTGGTAACCACCCACCCTTCATCGGGAACTTCAAAGCCTACACTATTATTTTGTGTTTCAGAGACATCCTTGAATCTGGAGTGTATGTACAAGGGAACTTTTACATTACATTTGCGTCCTTCTTCCCCATGAAATTTACATTCAATAAGGAAAGTTTTGCCATTTTTCCTGGCGAGCACATCTATCTCATGGGAAACACATTTTCCATTTACAACTTTACCCACCTCGGTTTGGTATCCTGAAAAGTCGAGCAACGTGCCAATAAATTTTTCAAAAGGGAAACCTGTAGGTCCCAGTTCATAAATAGCCTTTTTTAATTTATACTTAGAGGCAAATATGGGTTTCTTGCGTTTTAGGATCGCATAGGCTCTATTGTAGATCTCTTTGGTGCTGATGCCATCGAACAACTCATCCTCAACCTTTTTAAGTATGGTGTTTATCGTACTTTCATCTGCCCCACTATGCCGCAGAGATTCAGCAAGTTTTAGGGAGGAGAAGGGAACACGTTCCCCTGAAGATTTCCTGATCTCAATAACCTTGTTCTCCATGGGGCAGTTCGATTTAAAATTTAGGTCATAGCAAAGCCACTATTCATTGGGGTGCGGTAATACCATGAAAGGAATGGTTACATGGAAACCTATCTTTTTGATCACAGGCTCTATGAATAATCGTTCCATAAAAGTGTGCTTGTTCTGTATCATTACCAATAGGTTCACCTTCGATTTTGATTTGAAGGAATTAATTCCTTCAATGATCTCCTGGCTTGGGAGATCATGAAAACGATGTGAACGTTCACCCAATAAGTTTTGCAACCTATCCTTGTTCTTCCGCTGTTTCTCTGTTAGTTCATTCCCGGTTGAAATATGGATAACGTCTAGACGGGAATTATACAACGTCGCAAGATCTAACAAGGCAGACAATTGAGCGTGCTGATAGTTTATCTCAAAGTCTGTGGGAAATAGTATTTCTTTAGGCTCTTCATAGTTGTACCCTGCAGGCACGGCCAAAACAGGGCATGGGGCTTTCTTTATCACATGTACCGTATGCGATCCCATAAATATTTCTTTAGCACCAGTAGCCCCTTGCGTCCCCATGATGATGATGTCTGCCTCTTCCTTATTCGCAATATCGACTATCTCATCTACCAGCAAATTAAAGACAGAATGCGTAATTAAAGTATGTTTGGGATTTTTGAATTTTTGCTCCAGTTCCTTCTTCAAATTGTCCAATTGTTCCTGCGAATAGGATTGATAAATATCCCCAAGGCCAATTTGCCCAGGGCTATGCAGGATATATTCGGACTGATAAATGGCAGGGGTATAGGTATTTAATAGATAGAATGTACATTCCGTATTGCTGTAAAGTTTCAAGGCATAACAGATGGCTTTATACGCATTATCAGAAAAGTCGGTAGGAAGAATTATCTTTTTCATTTTGAAATGTTTTTACGTTAACGTGATAAATTCTGGAGTACCAAAAACGGTATCTTGAGATGCAGGCCTATCTTATTTAGCGTAGAGGGAATTAATAAATCCTCTAAATGAGAGTGCCTTGTATTAACCATGACCAACATATCTATGTTCTGGTGCACAATATATTTTGTAATGGCCATTGTTTTGTCCTTTTCCGGTGTGGTTTCAAAGAGCAATGTCGCTTTGCGCAATTCGGCTTTTAAAAAATCCCGATTATCCTCCTGTCGCAGGGATAATTTCTTCATGGGATCTATATACAACAAATGTATGGTTGACCTAAAAGTCCCTGTTAATTCACACAAAAGTTTTAATTCTCTTCGTTTGTACGGAATTAAGTAATTGGAGGGAAACAGCAATGCTTTAGGAGGATGATAGCCATAATCTTCCGGTATGGCCAGTACCGGACACTGCACATATTTCATAACATTGAGGGTATTACTACCAAATGTATTACTCCTGTCATTGGCCGCACCCCGCGTACCCATGACCACAATATCCGTGTTTTCTCGTTCTACCAGATCATTAACTTCATCTATAAGAGATCCAAAGGCCGCTATGGAAATATACCTATGCTTTGGATTTGGTGCATGCTCCTTTATCCTTTTCATTAATTCCTCCAGGGAAGCAGCCGTTTTTTGTTCTAGTTCATCTTTCCTTTTATTGAGAATACCCCGATCCGTAATATTTCCCAATTGATATACTTCATCCGCAAAGGCGTGCATAACACAGATCTCACTACGTTCGTATTTAAAGATCTCGCAGGCATATTTCAAGGCATTATATGCGTTTTCTGAAAAATCTGTCGGCACAACAATTTTTCTCATGACCAGGAATTTTAGTATACTTCTTTAAAGGTAGCGTAAACCGCATCGCTGATTTATGATATTCGTCAGGTTAAACAATTAAATTATTTTATAATTTACCCTACATAAATAAAAACATGAAGCGAAGTTTTAAAGAAATCATTTCATCCGAAATACCAGTCCTGGTTGATTTTTATGCTGACTGGTGTGGCCCATGTAAAATGTTGGCACCTATTCTCAAAGAAGTTAAAGATGAGCTGGGCGATTCTATACGGGTCATAAAGATAGATGTGGACAAAAATCAATCTTTAGCAGCTAAATTTCAGGTACGCGGTGTGCCCACTCTGCTGCTTTTCAAGAAAGGTGAGCAATTATGGCGTCAATCCGGCCTGGTGCAGAAAAAAGACCTAGTACAAATACTGAGATCGCACTCGTAAAATCGTAAGGATCAATGTTTGGAATGTATAGCCTTTCTTTTTTTAAGTTGTCTCTCCAGATCTTTTAAAGTTGCGGCAGCAGCTTTCTCAAAATTATCTTCTTTGGATTTGGCAAAGATACGAGGACCCGGAGCCTCTATTTTAATCTCACATACCTTGTTCTTACCTGTAGGATCATTGTCTAACTTAAAATAGACATCGGTGCTGACGATCCAATCATATTTAGCTCCAAGTTTTTCAATTTTTTGAGTAAGAAGTTCGTTCATTGCCTCACTGGTGGGCATGTGTAGGTACTGTATGTTTATGGTCATAGTAAATAAATTTATGTTTGATAAAAATAGAATTTTTAAAAAGTAAAATCCATGACATTTATCAGTCTCTTAGCTCCTAATGCAGCAATTTAGTGAATGAGAACATATTTATCACAATTCATATTCCTCTATGACATTCCTAATGTCTGTCCTAATGGAAATCTGCTATTACTGCGGGTATTTTAAACGAACTACCCGTATGATAATTGTCATTGTTCTACTAGCTTCATTTACCTAATTTAGGTAAAATTATTTTGTTGTATGCAACTTCTACGTATGAATCTGGCTTATAAATTTCTCTTTGGATTTAGTATGCTGATCATGCTGGGCTGTGGCACAAAAAGGGAGAGGATTCAGCCAATGGTTAAACCCATAACGGAATCTGTGTATACATCCGTTACAATACAGCCAGATAGTCTTTATCAGGCCTATGCTGCAGTAATTGGCATTCTTGACAAAAATCTTCTGGAAGAAGGGGATACGGTACAAAGAGGTATGGCCATAGCACAGATCATTAACACGGTCCCAAAATTAAATACTGAAAATGCTAGGTTGAATCTTGAGTTAGCAAAAAAAAATTTCTTAGGTAATGACGCCGTATTGAAAGGAATCCGCGAAAGAATCGAAGCTGCTGAACTTCAACTATATAATGACTCCTTGAATTTTAAGAGGCAACGAAACCTTTGGGAGCAAAATATTGGATCACAAACCCAATACGACAATAAAAAACTGGCCTATGAACTTTCTGGCAATAATGTGAAAGCACTCAGCACATCATATGAACAGACAAGGAATGATCTGGAAACAAAATATAAGCAAGCCCTGAATTCGTATAAAAATGCTGCGAAAAATACGCGTGATTTTGTTATTGAGAGTAAGATCAATGGAACTATCTACGCCTTGTATAAGAACCCGGGAGAGATCATTAATACTACGGAACCCGTAGCTTCCGTAGGAAGTTCGGATGTATTTGTGGTAGAAATGCTTGTAGACGAAGTAGATATTGTAAAAATTCAACATGGCCAGAAAGCGCTCATTACCCTTGATGCCTATCCGGCGGTGGTATTCGAAACCCGGATCCATAAAATCTATCCAAAAAAAGATGACCGTTCCCAGACGTTCAAAATTGAGGCTACATTTATTACACCCCCGGAGAAATTATATCCAGGTTTATCTGGCGAAGGCAATATTATAATTCAACAAAAGGAAGATGCACTGGTAATCCCTAAAGAATATCTGATAGGGAGTAATACGGTAGAGACTGAAAGCGGGCTTATAGAAATCACTACTGGCTTGCAAAATCTGCAATTTGTGGAAATTCTATCCGGGATCAATAGGACAACCTACCTTTTAAAACCAGCCGAATGACCCAGTGGAACGTTATACTCAATATAGCCAAGACCCATCTTGTTACCAAGATGAAGTCTACGGTCACTGCAGCTCTTGGTGTCACTTTTGGAATAGGGGCTTATATCACACTGGTAAGTTTTATGACTGGGCTAAATGCCATGTTAGACGACCTCATATTGAACCAAACCCCGCACATTCATCTTTACAATGAAATTCAACCCTCAGAAAAGCAACCAGTGGCCTTATATGAAACCTTTGAGGGTGCGTTCAATGTAGTTCATTCTGTGAAACCCAAACTGAGCCAGCGAAAGATTCACAATGCCCTACCTATTCTGAACTACTTAAAAAAAGACCCTGAAGTTAAAGGTGCAACCCCGCAGGCAAGGGCTCAAATATTCTATTTGTCCGGGTCTATTGAATTGGGAGGTAATTTAATTGGTGTGGATATTATGGAGGAAGTTCGCCTGTCTAACTTCAGGGATTACATTGTTGAAGGGAGTCCGGAGGATCTGGAAAATTTGGATAATGGGATCTTACTTGGTGCCGGACTGGCAGATAAAATGTCCTTATCTGTTGGTGATAGGGTACAGATCAGTACTGTTAGAGGAGATATTTTTCCACTGAAGATCGTTGGGTTCTATCAAAGTGGAATCGCGGAAATAGACAACATTCAGAGTTATGCTAATTTATCTACCGTACAGAGGATCCTGGGAGAAGCTACAAATTACATCACGGATATCAATATAAAACTTTTCGATCTGAAGAAGGCCCTTCCCATGTCCCAAATACTCGAAAAACAGTTCAATATTACAGCTACGGATATCAATACGGCCAATGCACAATTTGAAACAGGAACCGATATCCGAAACCTCATTACGTACGCCGTATCCATCACGCTGCTCATTGTTGCAGGATTTGGTATTTACAATATCCTAAACATGCTCATCTATGAAAAAATGAACGACATTGCTATTCTGAAAGCAACAGGCTTTTCAGGTAAGGACGTACAATTAATTTTTATGAGTCAGGCCATGATCATAGGCCTGGTTGGCGGATTAATGGGCTTGCTCATTGGGTTTGGCCTCTCGGTCTTTATAGACCGGCTCCCCTTTGATACGGAGGCATTACCCACTATTGAGACCTTTCCTGTAAATTTTCAATTGCACTTTTATGTGATAGGAATTGTATTTGCTCTGATCTCAACCTTTATAGCAGGTTACCTCCCCTCTAACAAAGCAAAGCGTATAGATCCGGTACGTATTATCAGAGGTACCTAAATGAAAATTATGAGTCCTGTACTAGAAACTAAGAACATCAATAAATACTTCCGAAAACCGGTAGATTTTCACGTACTCAAAAACATAAGTTTTTCGGTTAAAAAAGGAGAATTTGCTTCTATCATGGGTAAATCTGGTTCAGGGAAATCTACCTTGCTTTACATCTTATCTACCATGGACACTGACTATGAAGGACACCTATTCTTGAACAGTGAACTGGTTACTGGCAATTCGCAACAAACCCTTTCCAAGATCAGGAACGAACACATTGGCTTCGTTTTTCAATTCCACTACCTGCTGTCAGAGTTCACAGTTCTGGAAAATGTTATGCTACCTGCCAGAAAATTAGGTGCAAAGACATATCAGGAAATTGAGAAAGATGCGAAAGAAAAACTAGAAATGCTCAATATTGGTCATTTAGCTGTTAAACGAGCTTCCCGTATCTCGGGAGGCGAAAAACAACGTGTCGCCATTGCCCGGGCGCTGATAAATAACCCAACCATACTTATGGGGGATGAACCTACGGGCAATCTAGATAGTTTTAATGCAGAGAATGTGTTTCAGATCTTTAAAAAACTCAAGGAAGAACAAGGCTTATCCTTGTTAGTTGTGACACACGACCACGATTTTGCGAAAAGAACAGATCGCATCATAGAAATGGAAGATGGTAAAATCATTTCACACGGTTCCGGAACTGATTAAATATGATATAAATCATAAGAATTGTTTTATTCTCCTCGTACATTTAATACTCATACAAATACCTTTTCGTCATGAGCAAATTGAGCACAGAATCCGGCAAAAGTGATTTTCCGAACTCCAAGTGGGAAGAACTCTATTTTCTTGCAAAACATTGGAAATCAGATCTCGAGTTTTACAAAGATGACCTGCGTTTTTTGCATAATCTTATAGCGAAATATCTAATTTGGATCACTAAAAAGGAGAATCTGGAAAGCGTGGCCGACCTGAGAAAAAGAGAGCATGAACTGGCGCTTAGCTGTGACGAGTTGCAACAAAAAGTGTCTTCCCATCTGGAAATGGCCTCAACCTTAGTGAAAGGGGGCTCCGAGGTTACTAAAAAGGACTTTTTTACTACTCATGGAGAACTTGAAAATGAAATTGCAGCCTTTGTGAAAACATTTAGGGAGAATCGTAAAAAAGTGTTCAAAGTAACCGAATACGTCATGGATAGTGAAGAACTAAGGAATATCCTGGATTCTTAGCCTAGCAAACCTACATCCTGAAAGAAAAAGCGAACTTTTTCAGAATTTTTCTACCCTGATCATCCTCAGTAATAATTAAAAGCATTTGTATTGGTGGAAAGGATTAAGGTCTCTATCTTTACGGCCCTAAAATATGTTTTTAGGCCCACGTGGTGGAATTGGTAGACACGCTACCTTGAGGGGGTAGTGTTCGCAAGGACGTGCTGGTTCGAGTCCAGTCGTGGGCACCGGGAACCGCTTTTCTTTGATCGTTTCGAAGATTGGCGGTTTTTTATTTTTACGGTGCCGTCAATTGCCTATTTTAGTTCTTTCAAGAAGCACCTATATCCTACAAGAAAATCATGGGAAAAAAAATTTTAGTTATTGGAGGCGGTATAGTAGGACTTAGTTGCGCCTACTATCTGCAAAAAGAAGGTAACGAGGTGACCGTTATTGATAAATCTGCGATGACAGGCGGAGCATCGTATGTAAACGCCGGATATCTGACTCCCAGCCACATTATACCACTAGCCTCTCCCGGAATGATGGCTAAGGGACTAAAATGGATGTTCAACAGTAGCAGTCCTTTTTATATGAAACCAAGATTAGACCCGGATTTTATTAGGTGGGCCTGGGCCTTTAACCGTTCTTCCACCAAATATAATGTGGAAAAAGCAATCCCCCTGATCAAAGACATCAACCTATTAAGCAAAGAACTTTATAGTGCAATGCACGCTTCGGGGGAACTGGGGGATTTTCAGCTGGAAAAAAAGGGGCTCTTAATGTTGTACAAAACGCAAAAGGAGGGAAACCACGAAAAAGAAGTAGCCAAACGGGCTGCAGATGAAGGTCTCGAAGTAACTGAACTTACGCGCGAGGCCCTGGATAGATTGCAGCCAAATTTGAACAAGGAAATTGATGGGGCCATTCATTATCAATGTGATGCGCATACATCGCCCAATGAGATCATGTCTCAACTTAAAGAACACCTAAAAAATGTAGGAGTTCTTATTCATGCCAATGAAGAGGTTCAACGATTTGAGTTAACCAAAACTACCATCAACAAGGTAATTACGAATAAGGCCATGTATGCTGCGGACGAAATTGTACTTGCCAGTGGTTCCTGGACACCGGGACTTGCCAAAGCATTGGGCATACGTCTCCTAATAGAGCCGGGTAAAGGTTATCGAATTAATGTTGCGAGACCAACAGGGGTCGCACTACCGGCCATCTTAATGGAAGCTAAAGTGGCTGTAACACCTATGCGCGATTTTACGCGATTTGCAGGCACGATGGAACTTTCCGGGATCAACAATACCATTCGCAAAGAAAGGGTCATGGCAATTGCCAGGGCAGCGGAGAGTTACTATGAAAACATTAAGATCAATACAAAGGAAATGGAAGCGGCCCAGTGCGGTCTGAGACCTGTTACTCCAGATGGCCTTCCCTATATTGGTCGTATGTCCAAAATAAAAAATCTGACAATGGCTACAGGTCATGCCATGATGGGTTGGAGCCTTGGTCCTGCCACTGGTAAACTGGTGTCCGAATTAATTTCGCAAAAACCTTTATCAATGTCGGTTGAAGGTTTTCATCCTGAAAGACGGTTTTAAGTGATGGTCTACCTTTAGCTATTTATAATAATCCCTACCATCCAAAAGATATAAAATATCATCTTTCATGTTTTTGGAAGAGGACTGTTTACGTTTTACTATATCCTTACTTTAAGCGCCTAATGACATCATTTTAGCTAAAATTTTAACGTTCCTATTAGAAGGTTGCATTTCAAAAATTGTAAATTTGTTTAATCTTTAGGCAGAAATAATGAACAACGTAAAAAAGTTTTTTAGTATCAGAGATCTTGAGAACCTGTCTGGTATTAAGGCGCATACTATACGTATTTGGGAAAAAAGATATAACCTCTTGTCCCCGGAGCGTACCTCAACAAACATACGAACCTACAGTTTACCAAGTTTACAAAAACTGTTGAACATAACGCTACTCTATAATAGTGGGTATAAGATCTCCAAGATCGCTAAGATTCCCGAAAGTGAATTACCTGTTGTCGTTAGGGAATTAGTGGCTCAGAAGAGTACCAAGAACCATGCGATCAACGCCTTTAAACTTTCAATGATTAATTTTGACCTTTCCCTATTTCAGAAAACATATGCCAGTTTATTAGCAGACAGGTCTTTCAGAGATATTTTTTGGGAAGTTTTTATTCCACTATTGACAGAATTGGGATTATTATGGCAGACAGATACTATAAGTCCTTCACACGAGCACTTTATTACCAATCTTATTAAACAAAAGATCTATACCAGTACCGAAAAGATACAGACAGTTGAGCCAACAAGACAAGATAAGGTTTTTGTGCTCTTCCTTCCCGAAAATGAGATTCATGAAATTGGCTTGTTGTTCATAAATTATGAGCTGCTCTTAAGAGGGTATAAGACCATTTACCTTGGTCAGACTATGCCTTTGGAAAGCCTAACAGACCTTGATAAATATTATAAGAATATCCATTTCTTATCCTATTTCACCGTCATCCCCACCAAAGACAGTCTGCAGCAGTATATTGAGGACTTTAATACCATACTAAGTCCATCCGGAGACTCAAAACTTTGGATCTTAGGAAGGCAAACAGAATATCTGAGAAAAAAGAGCCTTCCGGAACACATCAGAACCTTTGAATCTGTAGAACATCTCTCGGCGGCTCTATAAAAAGTAGTAACAGATATTAACTCCCTTCATGCAAAAAAAAGTAGTGATAATCGGTTCTGGTTTCTCTTCCCTTTCGGCAGCTTCTTACCTTGCCAAAGCAGGTTTTGAGGTAGCGCTGTATGAGAAAAACAAAACGGTAGGAGGAAGAGCCAGGCAATTAACGAAACAGGGCTTCACATTTGATATTGGACCCAGTTGGTACTGGATGCCCGATATTTTTGAACGATTTTTTAATGACTTTGGAAAGAGTACAGCTGATTATTACGAGTTGGATAAACTAAGTCCGGCATATAAGATCTTCTTCTCAGATGATGTGATCACCATTGGAGACAGCATGGATAAGATCTGTACAGAATTTGAGCGGATCGAAGCTGGAAGCTCTCAGTATTTGAGAAAATTTATTGCCAAAGCTCAGGAAAATTATGACATCGCCATCAACAAAATTGTATACAGACCTGGGCTATCCCCTTTCGAACTTGTCACAAAAGATACAGCACTGCGGGTAGATCAGTTCTTTAAAACGATCAGCGGACAGGTTCGTAAACAATTTAAAAATCCAAAATTGATAGCAACCTTAGAATTTCCGGTGCTATTCCTTGGTGCAAAGCCCAGTAAAACGCCATCGTTTTACAGCTTTATGAATTTTGCAGATTTTGGACTGGGGACCTGGCATCCAAAAGGAGGCATGTACAAAATAATTGAAGGAATGAAAAGTTTGGCCGAAGAACTGGGCGTAGACATCCACACGGGCCACGCTGTTGAAAAGATTCTTGTTGAAAAGGGCCGGGCTACTGGCATTATGGTTGATAATAAGACCATAGCGGCAGATTTTATTCTGTCGGGAGCAGACTACCATCATTCAGAAACCTTGCTAGATCCAGAATATCGTCAATATTCAGAAGATTATTGGAATGCCAAGACCTTTGCTCCTTCCTCCCTCCTTTTCTATGTAGGTTTCAATAAGAAATTGAAAGATATAGAGCATCACAATCTTTTCTTTGATACCGATTTTGAAAGGCATGCAGAAGAGATCTATGATGATCCCAAATGGCCTACGGAGCCTTTGTTCTACGTGAATTTTCCATCGGTCACAGATAAGAGTATGGCACCGGAAGGACATGAAACCGGCTTCTTTCTTGTCCCTATTGCTCCAGATCTGGAAGATACTCCTGCCTTACGCCAGCAATATTTTGATGTTATCATAAAGCGTCTGGAAGAGCGTACTAAGCAAAAAGTGGAAAATAATATTATATTTAAAGAGTCATTCTGCGTGAATGATTTTAAGGAACAGTACAACTCTTATAAAGGCAATGCGTATGGAATGGCCAATACCCTATTGCAAACCGCTTTTCTAAGACCAGGGCTCAAAAGCAAAAAAGTAAAGGATCTCTATTTCACAGGACAATTAACGGTTCCGGGGCCAGGAGTTCCTCCATCCTTGATTTCGGGTAAATTAGTTTCCGAACTCATTGAACAAAAAAAGTAATTAGTAGGTATGAAATCTATTTTCGACAATGTTTCATTTGACTGCAGTAAGATAGTCACTCAATCGTACAGCACATCCTTTGCGCTGGCGACAAAAATGCTTGCCCCTTCAATTCGAAAGGATATTTATAACATCTATGGTTTTGTGCGATTTGCAGATGAAATAGTTGATAGTTTTCATGATTTCAACAAGAAAGAATTATTCAATAATTTCGAAAAGGAGCTCTATAATAGTTTAGAAAATAAAATTAGCCTTAACCCCATACTGAATTCTTTTCAGCACACCTATCATCAGTATTCCATTCCGCTTCATTTAGTTGAGGCCTTTATGAAGAGTATGCGTATGGACCTCCAAAAACAGGTTTACGCCACACAGGCCGAATTTGAGGAGTATATCTATGGTTCAGCCGATGTGGTTGGACTAATGTGTTTACGAGTTTTTGTGAATGGCAATGATGAACAGTATGAATCTTTAAAACAATCGGCCATGGCCCTGGGATCGGCTTTCCAAAAAGTGAATTTCTTACGGGACCTGAAAGCAGATTATGAATATTTGAACAGATCCTATTTTCCAAATACCAACTTATTACAGTTAGACGAAGCCTCTAAAAATAGAATAGTTGAAGAAATAAAAGATGATTTTCTCAGGGGGTACGAAGGAATAGTAAAACTTCCGAATGAAGCCAAATTTGGTGTATATACAGCTTACAAATACTATTACCAGCTCTTGCGAAAACTTCAAAAAACACCCTCCATGGAAATTAAAAATGCCAGGATACGGGTACCCAACTATCAAAAATTTGGTTTGCTGGCTAGCTCTTATGTAAACTATAAATTAAATTTGGTATAAATAAATAATGATGAAGATTGCTCTCTGGATACTAGTTTTTATAATCACCTTCAGTATCATGGAATTCATGGCTTGGTTTACCCATAAATATATTATGCATGGCTTTTTATGGAGTTTGCATAAGGATCATCATAAAAAAGACCACGATTCCTGGTTTGAAAGGAATGATACCTTTTTTATTTTTTATGCAGTGGTAAGTATGAGCTTTATAATGCTCGCAAGCAATAGTGAATTCTGGGTAGGTTATCCTATAGGTTTCGGGATTATGGCCTACGGTGCCACATATTTTTTAGTACACGATATTTTTATTCATCAGCGCTTCAAAATGTTCCGGAATGCAAATAATTGGTATGCGCGAGGTGTAAGACGTGCTCATAAGATTCATCATAAACACCTGGGTAAGGAAGAAGGTGAATGCTTTGGAATGCTCTGGGTTCCATTCAAATATTTTAAGAAATAATATCCCATGCCAAAAGCCCTTGTGATTGGCTCAGGTATTGGAGGCCTGGCTACGGCCTTAAGGCTTCGTAAGAAGGGATATGAAGTGCTTGTATTTGAAAAAAATAGCTATTCAGGAGGTAAATTACACGCCATAGAACAGGACGGGTTTAGGTTCGATCTTGGTCCATCGCTCTTTACAATGCCCCATTTTATAGAAGAGCTATTTCATCTTTATGACAGGGACCCCCGTCTCTTTTTCCCTTACGCTAAAAAGTCTACAGTCTGTAATTATTTCTGGCAAGATGGAAGCCGTTTCACGGTAAAATCGGACAGAGAAAGTTTTATTACTGAAGCGGCAGCATTTTTTAATGAAGAAAAATCATCCATCAGTTCGTATCTAAAGAAGAATCAAAAAAAATACGAGCTTACAGCAGGTCTTTTTCTCGAAAAATCATTGCACAAATTACGCACTTATATTTCCCGAGACACTTTTAAGGCAATTACTCAAATAGGGGATCTGGATCTCTTTGATTCACTGAATACGGTAAATCAAAAAACGTTCAAGAACCCTAAACTGGTTCAATTGTTCAACCGTTATGCCACCTACAATGGATCTTCCCCCTATAAAACCCCGGGTATAATGTCTCTTATTCCTCATTTGGAAATGCATTTTGGCACCTATATTCCGGAAGGAGGCATGCACCGCATTAGCCAAAGTCTTTATGAATTGGCAAAAGAACAAGGCGTTCAATTTCATTTTGAGGAAGAAGTAACCAAGATCGCCATGGAAGGGCATACGGCAACCGGAGTAGTAACAAACAAAGATAGTTACCATTCCGAGATAGTGGTCTCTAATATGGATATCTATCCAACGTACAAAAAACTATTACCCCATACTAGGCATCCGGAAAATACATTAAAACAAGAACGTTCCAGTTCGGCACTAATATTCTATTGGGGTATTCGCGAAACATTTCCGGAGCTAGATCTGCATAATATCTTTTTCAGTAATGATTATCACAAGGAATTCAAAACTATTTTTGAGGAAAAACAACTCACGGATGATCCCACAATTTATATTAATGTAACCTCCAAGGATATTCCTTCCGATGCTCCAAAGGGGCAAGAAAACTGGTTTGTGATGATCAATGCCCCGGGGAATTATGGACAGGATTGGGAAGCGCTTAAAGTAAAGGCTAGAGCTGTGATTGTCCAAAAACTAAGTACAGTACTAAATAAGCCCATTGCCCCACTCATCGCAACTGAACATATTCTAGATCCCGTAGGAATTGAAGCCAATACAAGTTCCTATAGGGGGGCGTTGTACGGTGCTGCCAGTAACTCTAGATTTGCTGCCTTTTTAAGACATCCAAATATGACGAGACGTATCAACAATCTTTATTTTTGTGGGGGATCTGTACATCCCGGCGGAGGTATTCCTTTGTGTTTGCTTTCGGCACGGATTGTAGCGGATATGGTCCCTGAATCAAAGAAGCCTTAACGTAATGAGGAGCTTTAAAAAAGATATTTTAGCCATTTGGATACTATGGATATTCAATATTGCGGCCCTGGTGGGTATAAGTATTGGATTTGAAGAGTGGTTTGTGTCTAAAACCCCCTTAAATCTTATAATCTCTACGTTGTTGCTCTTTATTGTATTTCCAGTAAATACTGCTAGAAAAGGAGCAGTTTTCGCTCTACTATGGTTTGGGGGCATGTTAGCCGAATGGCTGGGGGTTCATTACGGCATCCTATTTGGATCTTACCGTTACGGAGCCAATCTGGGTTTAAAAGTAGATGGTGTTCCACTATTAATAGGAATAAACTGGGCATTACTTACTTTTATAAGCGCTAGAATTGCTCAGCATCTAATTAAAAACAATATAGTTCAGATACTTTTAGGTGCTACCCTCATGCTTATTTTGGATTATTTTATGGAACACAGTGCACCTCGATTCGATTTTTGGGAATTCGAGGATGGACTAGCCCCATTGAAGAACTACATCAGCTGGTTCCTGATAGCTGTCTTATTCCACACCTTGGTAAAGTGGACGAAGCTAACAGGGGATCTCCGGTTTTCACTCCATTTATACGCCGCTCAACTCTTATTCTTTGTCTATTTCTATAGTTGGTTTTAGACCAATGCAAAATTAAAAAAGAATAGGTGCTACCCCGTCCCATGATCCAAGGGAACGGTAGGGTTGAAATCTTGAAAATAATTCCTCTTTGTACCAATTTAGCCGGCGTGTTTCCCCTATTACTTTGATATGCTCCCTGCTGCGGTAAGCGAATTCATCCAAAGCTTGCTGGTCCTTCCACAAACTAAAGGTGGCCATTTGACTTATAGGCACCTCCCCTATTCCCTTTGTAAAAAGTAGTCCGTCATTATCAAGCAGTGGTTTTTGAGAAGCCGGTACATTCTTCCAGAACGTCCTTAAGAATTTGGTTTTTATGGTTGCCCTGGTGATGGCCACAACATACGGGATGTCATCAGCAAGATGAGCGTGCTTTACAAATGGATTTTGCCCTGCCCATTTACCCCTTGCCATCTTGTTCTTTAAAAAAAGCGTCCATTGCTGAGAGCTCCGCTGCTTGTATTGGACCATGAGTTCAGATCCTTGAAGGAACTGAACCGCTTTTGCCTCATTATCCCAAACCTGCAATAAGGCATATACGGACCAATCTGGTCTTGGATTAAATTCGGCTTTTCCACTACCCAAAAGTTTATAAAAAAGTAAGCCTTCAACATTATGCAGTTGCTTATGGGCAAATTGCATCATTCCAAAGGCCCAGATCTTTGTCTTAAGGGATGTGTAGCGAAAAAAGGTAAGGGT
>JAHEHU010000016.1 GCA_024639765.1 Eudoraea sp. | reverse complement strand
AGTGCAGATTTATCTCCAATAATAAGATAGGTCACGGGGAAATCGTACTCATTTTCTTCCATATATTCCAGTACTGGCGCCTGTTCTTCGTTAGTGATAATATAAAAATCTACTTTTCCCTCAAAGGTATCATAGAGGTTTTGAATACTATTCAACTGAGCATCCGATGGCAGGCTCCAGGAAGCCCAGAAATTAATAAAAGTAACCTTCCCTTTCGAGGGACTGAAGTTGATAATATTCCAATCTGCATCTTTTAGGCGCCAGTCGTAATCTGTGATCTGCTTCCTTTTCCCAATGGGAATTTCGGAGGGAGTCCCCGAAAAGATGCGGTTTAATAAGATCTTGCTATGATACCCCAGCGGCGTCACAAAAAAAGAGAGAATAAACGCTATAAGAAGAAGATTAAGAACCGTCTTTTTTTTAATGGCCATCTAGTAAGGATATTTTTTGCAATTCAATATTCCATGGTTGTTACAACATCTTCTGCAACGAGTATTAGGCTGCGTTTTCCTTTTTTATGACGTTCAATGCAGACCCTTCTCTAAACCAGGCGATCTGTTGTAAATTATAGGTGTGATTCACTTTGATCACCTCTTTAGAACCATCTGCATGGACCAATTCAATGTTCAATGGAGTATCTGGTGCAAAATCCTTGATATCGACAAAGTTAAAAGTGTCATCCTCCTGAATTTTGTCATAATCGTTCTCGTTTGCAAAGGTCAGCGCCAACATCCCTTGCTTTTTGAGATTGGTCTCGTGGATCCTTGCAAAAGATTTTACTAGCACTGCAGCTACACCCAAATGTCTTGGCTGCATTGCTGCGTGCTCACGAGATGATCCCTCCCCGTAATTATGATCACCCACTACAATGGTTTTGATACCGTTGGCTTTATAAACTCTTTGTGTATCTGGCACACCACCATATTCTCCGGTTAATTGGTTTTTTATGAAATTTGTTTTTTTATTAAAGGCATTTACAGCACCAATAAGGGTATTATTGGCAATATTATCTAAATGCCCTCGGTAACGTAACCAAGGTCCGGCCATGGAAATATGATCTGTAGTACACTTACCAAAAGCCTTGATCAATAGTTTCATCCCCTGCAAACTTTCGTTGGTAATTGGCAAGAATGGATCTAACAATTGTAGCCTTTCAGAATCTGTTGCTACCTTAACTACTACACTACTCCCATCACTATTTGGAGCTATATAGCCCGCATCTTCTACGGCAAATCCTTCCGGAGGAAGTTCATAACCTCTTGGCTCATCTAGTTTTACTTCCTGCCCATCTTCATTAATGAGTGTATCTGTTACCGGATTGAAATCTAACCGACCTGAAATTGCTATAGCCGTAACTAATTCAGGAGATCCTACAAAAGCCAGCGTGTTAGGGTTTCCGTCTGCCCTTTTAGCAAAGTTTCTATTAAAAGAATGTACAATGGTATTTCTGGGTCCATTGGCTGCTTTGTCCCCATACCGGTCCCACATTCCTATGCATGGCCCGCAGGCATTGGCAAAAACTGTTGCACCAATATTATTGAATGTATCAATTAAACCATCCCTTTCAATCGTATACCGTACCAGCTCGGAACCCGGGGTAATTGTGAACTTCGATTTGGTCTTTAAATTTTTGTCTGAAACTTGCTTCGCAAGCGAGGCTGCGCGAGAAATATCTTCATAGGAAGAGTTGGTACAAGACCCTATAAGACCTACTTCTACATTTAAAGGCCAGTCGTTGGCTTTAGCCGCCTCTGCCATTTTGGAGATGGGTGTTGACAGATCCGGGGTGAAAGGTCCGTTTAAGTGAGGTTCCAGTTCTGTTAAATTGATCTCGATCACCTGGTCAAAATACTTTTCAGGATCCTGATAGACTTCAGGGTCTGCTGTTAAATAGGCAGCCACTTTGTTGGCTTCATCTGCTACATCTGCCCTGTCTGTTCCTCTTAAATAACGATCCATGGATTCGTCATATCCAAAAGTTGAAGTGGTAGCTCCCACTTCGGCACCCATATTACAAATGGTCCCTTTTCCTGTGCAAGACATAGAGGTGGCCCCTTCGCCAAAGTATTCTATAATGGCTCCTGTTCCTCCCTTCACTGTGAGTATATCGGCGACCTTCAGGATCACATCCTTAGGAGCGGTCCATCCAGATAATTTACCTGTAAGTTTTATACCTATGAGCTTGGGGAATTTTAATTCCCAGGCCATTCCGGCCATTACATCTACCGCATCAGCTCCACCTACTCCTATGGCCACCATTCCAAGGCCACCGGCATTTACGGTATGAGAATCTGTTCCTATCATCATCCCTCCTGGAAAGGCATAGTTCTCTAATACCACTTGATGTATAATCCCTGCTCCTGGTTTCCAGAATCCTATGCCATACTTATTGGAAACAGATTCCAAAAAATCAAAAACCTCATTACTGGTTTGGTTAGCCTTCTTAAGATCTGCCACTGCTCCTACTTTTGCCTGTATCAAATGATCACAATGAACGGTAGTGGGCACAGCTACTTTTGGTTTCCCAGCATGCATAAATTGTAACAAGGCCATTTGAGCCGTGGCATCCTGACATGCTACCCTGTCCGGAGCAAAATCTACATAATCTTTTCCACGCTTAAATACGGTGGAGGGAATTCCTTCCCAAAGATGTGAGTAGAGTATTTTTTCCGAGAGTGTAAGCGGCTTTCCAACCAATTTACGGGCTTTATCTACCCGTTCCGTCATCTTGGAATAAACGCTTTTTATCATGTCAATATCGAATGCCATTATATGCTTATTTATTAATTAGTAATCTTCCAAAGATAGAAAATTTAAAAGGGTTAATGAAACTTTTTAAATGCCATCAAAAGTATTGTGAGCAAGGTAAAATAGATGGTACCTACTAATTGAAAATGGGATAATTACATCCCGAAAGCAGGAAATTGAAAACGGAAATAGTATCTAGTTAAATTTAGGTTCCCATGTAAGGGCGGCCTTAAAATATATACGATCTGCTAAAGGAGATGATTGATAATATCTTCCTCGGTAATTCCTTCAGCCTCGGCCTTGTAGTTTTTAATGATCCGATGACGCAGTATGCCCATTGCAACGGCTTGTACATCCTCAATATCCGGAGAAAATTTACCATTTACCGCTGCATGTGCCTTTGCCCCCATGACGAGATTTTGTGATGCTCTGGGGCCTGCGCCCCAATCCAGATACTGATTGATATATTCAGAAGTGTTTGGTGTACCGGGGCGGGTACTATTTACAAGCTTCACTGCGTATTCTACAACATTATTGGGCACGGGTATCCTTCTGATCAAATGCTGCACCGCAAGTATTTCCTCCGCATTGAAAAGTGCCTGTATTGAAGCCTCTTCATCATCTGT
This sequence comes from Eudoraea sp., assembly GCA_024639765.1. Lineage (GTDB taxonomy): Bacteria > Bacteroidota > Bacteroidia > Flavobacteriales > Flavobacteriaceae > Muriicola. The sequence goes on along the minus strand of JAHEHU010000016.1, from coordinate 42,874 downwards.
GGTTTCTTTTACTATTTGAACTTCCTCATCCAGAGAAGGATATTTCAGTTCTATGGCAAACATAAACCGATCTAATTGTGCCTCAGGAAGGGGATAAGTACCTTCCTGCTCAATTGGATTTTGGGTAGCCAGCACAAAGTAAGGAGCTGCCAGCTTATGGCGTTCTCCAGCTATGGTCACCGCTTTTTCCTGCATTGCTTCCAACAAAGCGGCCTGTGTTTTCGGAGGGGTTCGATTAATTTCATCCGCAAGGATAATATTGGCAAATACAGGTCCCCTGATGAATTTAAAAGAACGGTTCTGATCTAATACCTCGCTGCCCAGAATATCGCTGGGCATCAGGTCCGGGGTAAACTGAATTCTCTTAAAATCGAGGCCCAATGTCTGGGCGATAGTATTAACCATCAACGTTTTGGCCAATCCCGGGACTCCTATAAGTAAAGAATGACCTCCGGTATAAATAGACAAAAGGATCTGGTTAATGACCTCGTGCTGGCCAATTATGACCTTTGCTATTTCCTTCTTTAAGGCAAGATGTTTTTGCCCTAACGCTTCAATGGCCTTTACATCTGACATACTCTATTCCTTAACCCAATTATTTGCAAAGTCGCACGATCTGTTAGTTGCATTTACACTAACATAGGTGTCTTTTATGTGCTCATCCATCCATTCCTTAATTGTATTGTACTGCTTTTCTCGGAGGGCTAATTCCTGTATCTTGAGATAATCCTTGGCAAAATCGGCCTCATGCTCATCATACCTGTTAGTGACCTTCAGGATCTTGTATTTGGGTGGGCCCCCTCTGGGGTCAGCCTCTAGAAGGGGGTAGGAAATCTCTTCATCTTTCAGGTTCCTGACCTGGTTGTACAGGGTTGGGTCCATTTTTGTCAATTCGAAACGCGAATCGAAATTAATAGGGTTTCGTAACAAGCCCCCATCAAATTTTGTTTCTTTTTCATCCGAAAAATTGAGGGCTGCCTCAGCAAAGGTATATTTCCCTTCAAGGACCTGTTTCCTGATAGAATCCAACTCTATCTTTGCAGCATCAACAGCTGCTTGCGGTATTTCCGGTTGAATAAGTATGTGCCTTAGATCGAGCTCCTGACCTCGTATTTTTTCAATATAAATAATATGGTAGCCAAAAGTAGTCTCGAAGGGTTCAGAGATCTCCCCCTCCTGTAAACTGAAAGCTACATCCTTAAACTCTTTTACAAAGGGAGTCTGACGGGTCATACTGTAAAATCCACCTTTCGATTTAGAACCTGGGTCCTGGGAGTAGAGGATGGCCTTAACACTAAAACTGGCGTCATTATCTTCCACGTCGGCTTTGATCTCTTCTAATTTGTTGATCACCTTTTGCTTTTCCTCCTCCGGAATCTCCGGGGCCTTCACTATTTGTGAGATCTCTAATTCAGCTCCAAAGACCGGTTTTTGGTCAGCAGGAATATTCTTGAAAAATTGGCGTACTTCCTCCGGCGTAACCTGAATCTCACTAACTATATTTTGCTGCATTTTCTCTGAAAGCATCCGCAGTTTGTTAATGTTATAAAGCTCTTCCCTGAAGTCCTCCACGGTTTCTTTTTTATAGAATTCCAGAACTTTATCCATAGACCCTACTTGCTGTACCAATTGCTGAATTTGACGATCGCTGGTGGCATTCACTTCATCATCCGATACCAGAATACTATCCTGAACGGCCTGGTGAGCATACAAACGATCTTCCATTAGTTTCCCCAATAGACTGCAATGTGTGATGTCTTCTGTGGAGGCACCCTGACTTTTCAGGTCTATCAATGTTTTTTCAATGTCCGAATCGAGGATCACATAATCCCCCACTACGGCAGAGATACCATCTAATTTCACTTTCTTAAAATTAGTTACCGAATCGGTTGGGGTCTCAACTATAGCGCCCATTGATTGTAACTCCTTTTCCATAGTTTCCTCTTGGGCCCGGGCTCCAACGGTCAGAATAACCATTACCAATAGGCTTAACAGCCCTTTATTGCGTTTTCTCATAAATCTGAAATTCTTTTTGTTTCACGGCTTCGTCCAGGAGCTCCGTTTCAAGCCGGCGCATAAAATCCAATTTTCTCCTGTTTAACAACACTTGTCTGATGGTAGGTTTAATATAACCCAAAGGGGCTATTTCGTTAATGGTCCTAACTTCCCCTATCTTTCCCAAATATACCCCTACAGAGTCCTCCAATTCAAAAAATTGTGATTTTTTTAGGTATCGATCCTCATTTTCCAAGCTTAATGGAGGAATTTCCTGAATGATCCTCGATACCGGTATCCATAGTGAATCATTGAAATTCAGTTTTGTGAATTGTACTCCAATGGAATCGAGGAAGACCCTGTCTTGTTCTTCAAAGCTCTTTAATCTGTTGACAACCTCTTCTTTATTCAGGAATTGTTTTGGTAATTGCACAAACCGCAGTTGTAAAACCTTTTCCTTCAACACAAAATTTTCTTTTTCCTCTTCATAAAAGCTTTGGAGTTGGGAATCAGTAACTGTGGTATCCTCGCCACGCAAGACAAGAGCTTCTTTATAGGCCCTGGTGAAAAGATCTATCCGGTAGTTGTTCACCAAGCGTTCAAAATTGGCGATCTGTTCTTCGGTCAAATTTATCTGGGCCTTTGAGAAGAGTAATTGCTTAATGGCCCAATTATTTATATAATTGGTCACAAGGGAAGCACTATCTTGTTGATTTAATGGAGTAACTAATAACGATTCAATATCTTCTTTGTACAAATACGCATCTCCAACCCTTGCCAGCGGCTCGGAGTCTGGTTCCTTATTAAAGAGACCATCGCAAGATACACCCAGTAATGCTAAAACTAAGGTTCCAAAAATAAGCGGAACCCTAAACAGATTCTTTAGTGAGGAGATCATTCAGCAAAAGTAAGAATTCGATTTTCCTGAACAAGTAATACGCTGATTGATTAACAGATTTTTAGTAAGCAATTCTCTTATTTTAGTACCTTAGAGGGACTAATTAGCGATGAGCTATGAAATATATCACTGAAATTATCATTCACATACCCCTTTCGGAGTTCATAAAGAAATTAGACAATCCGGAAAACATGAAGTACTGGCAAAAAGGTCTCATATCTTATAAGCAACTTGCCGGGAATCCGGGGAGGGAAGGGGCACAAATGGAACTTGTTTACAAAATGGGTAAGCGCGAAGTGATCATGATAGAAACCATCTTAAAACGAAACCTCCCCCATGAGTTCCACGCTACCTATGATGCTAAAGGCGTACATAATACCCAGCGGAACTATTTTAAGGCCATAGATGAGGATACCACCAAATGGATCTCAGAATCGGAATTCAGTTTCAATGGATTCTTTATGAAATCAATGGCATTCTTGATGCCCGGTATGTTTAAAAAACAATCCTTACAGTATTTAAAAGACTTTAAAGACTTTGCGGAAAAGGGTAGCTCCGTATCACAATCTTAAATTGAAAAATATTGAATCGTAAAATAAAATTATTGTGGGATTTCCGTGGACCAGATGCAACTGAGATTGCTAAACATCATGCAATTCATTTGGCCGACTTTGTTAAAAAAGAATCCTTAAGCATAAATATCACCGGATATAATGATCTAACGACAGGACATTCTGTGGCCTACATGGTGGTAGAGGAAGCAAAGATGATACAGATACGTGATGCTCTTTTGCCCCATAGAGGAGAGGTTTATGAAGAAGAAATTACATGATCTGCCAATGAAATCGTATCTAAACACAAGAGATAAAATACAAAAGGACAGTTTCTCTAAATTGCTAGCGGCACTTATTTGCCTATTCTTTTCTGCATGTGCCAGCACAACAGAATTAATTGATCCGTTAGATAGGGTCCTGGCTTCTAAAGATCCCAGGATTCGAAAAGTGATGGATCATCCTGAACCATATGAATTACAGATTCGGTTTACAAGGATCTATAGAGAAAACGACAAGGTGCGCTTTGCTGATTATGATTTTCAGGTAGATAAGAATCAGTATTTTTATCCGGCAAGTACGGTGAAATTTCCTATTGCGGTGATGGCCCTTGAAAAACTCAATACCCTTGAGGGACCTGCCACTGAAACAAAATTTTATGTGGAGGGAGATACGCTTGAAACCACTTTTGGCCGTGAAATAATAAAGATCTTTGCGGTTAGTGACAATGACGCCAACAATCGCCTGTTAGAGTTTCTTGGGCAGGATGCCATTAACGAAGGGTTTAAGACGAAGAATATTGGTCCGGCCAGAATTGCACATAGGCTTTCCGTACCCAATGCTGACGATGTGACCACAAAACCGCTGGTCATCTATCTGAATGACAGCACCACTACAAGCCTTGAAGGAACCACCAACACTCCTGCTAAAACACTTACCATGGAGGGTATAACCAAGGGGATTGGCTTTTATGAAGGTGATTCTCTCGTAGATGAGCCTTTTAATTTTGGTCGTAAGAACCATTACCCTGTTGAAACCCAACACGGGGTTCTGAAAAGGGTTATTTTCCCTGAGAATTTTCCTAAAAATGAACGATTCAACCTCAGTTCTTCACAACGGCAGTTCTTACTCGATGCCATGAAGATACTGCCAAAAGAGGCCGGATATAACCAGGAAGATTACTATGATAGTTATGGAAAATTTCTCATCTACGGAGATTCAAAAGACGCTATCCCATCCCATATTAAGATCTATAACAAAGTTGGCTATGCCTATGGCACTCTAACAGATTGCGCCTATATCCATGATGAAAAGAACAAGATAGAATTCATGGTAACTGCCACAATTCTGGTAAATTCAGATGGAATATTTAATGACAATGCCTATGAATATGATGAAATTGGGATTCCCTTTCTGGATGCCTTGGGCGATGAACTCTATAAGATTGAAATAAATAGAAAACGATAGATCAATAGACTCGTATGTAGTGCTTTAAAAAAACAGCTGTTTAGAAATGCCCCCATGGAAAGCTCATTTCAGGACCACGGTATTTAAGAAGGAATCTGAATCATTAATACGTTATGAAAATAGGTGATCAACCGGCACTTTTACTTATAGACATTCAGAAAGGAATGAATAATACGGAGTATTACGGCGGACATAGGAACAACCCCAAAGCCGAAGAGCAGGCTGCGAAGATTCTTTCCTATTGGAGGGCACATCAGCTCCCTGTGATACATATTAAACACAATGGAACACCACCATCGCCCTTATCCAAGGATACGCCCGGGAATGACTTTATGGAGATCGTACAGCCTATTAAGGGAGAGCCTATTTTTGAGAAGGAAGTAAATAGTGCGTTTATCGGAACAGACCTGGATGCATTCCTCAAAAAAAAAGGGATCATGCGTTTGGTCTTAGTTGGTTTAACCACGGCACATTGTATTTCATCTACTGCCCGCATGGCCGGGAATTTTGGGTATGATACCTATATTATTTCTGATGCTACCGCAACTTTCAATACCTTAGGAATAGATGGACAAGCTTATGAGGCGGCATTGGTCCATACTATTTGCCTGGCAACTCTAAGAAATGAGTTTGCAACCATTCTGGATACTGAAAGTTTGCTAGATCTGCTTTAATCTATAAAGAGAATACATATGATCCACAAATTAGGGAAGAAGTTCACGGATATTTTTCAAAGGAACATGCCGGATGCTTTTGTTTTTGCCCTTACCCTTACTCTAATAACCGGTGTATTGGCGTTGATATGGGTAGATGTAACACCCTTCAAGGTCCTGGAATCGTGGTATGAGGGATTCTGGTTGCTGCTTGAGTTTGGGATGCAAATGGTGTTGTTGGTGATCACTGGTTATTCCATTGCCTTATCTCCATTGGTTAAAAGGGGGATCGACCTTCTAGCAAAAAAAATCAAAACTCCGCAGCAGGTGTATATTCTGGTAGTCTTTGTTGGTTCCTTACTTTGTTTGATAAGCTGGGGTTGGGTCGTTATCACTGCTGTTCTGGGAAGAGAACTGGCACTTAGGATAAAAGGAGTTAATTATCCATTTCTAATTGCCTGTGTATATTTTTCTCATTTAGGATGGGTCACAGGATTATCGAGCTCCATTCCACTACTACTGAACACAGAAGGAAACTTTATTATAGAGGCCGGAATTCTAAACGACACTGTCCCTACAGTTCAAACTCTTGGTTCCGGACTGAACATCGCCGTTTTAGTGAGTTTTGTGCTTATTGCTCCCTGGTTAATGCGTTTTCTGTTGCCTAAAACAGATGATATTCAAACTTTGGAGAACATGCTGGAGCCAGAGGCCCAAAAAAAGTCGGTCGCTATTCATGAAGAAGCTCGTTTACTAACCCTCCCCTATAAGGCCATCTCCGATTTTTTGAACAATAGCAGCCTTTTACAATATGTTATTGCCACAATGGGGTTGATCTACTTAGGATCGTATTTTATAAATAACGGATTCGACCTTAATCTCAATATCATGATCTTTTTGTTCCTGATGCTGGGTTTAATTCTTCATAGAACACCCATGAGGTATGTTATTGCCATGAAACGAGCTAGTGGTAATGTTTCCGGGATTTTGTTTCAATTTCCTTTCTACGCAGGGATCATGGGAATCATGATCTATACCGGTTTGGGTGAAAAAATTGCTTACTGGATGGCCTCGGTAGCTACGCTGGAAAGTATTCCGTTTTTTTCCTATGTGGCCGGAGGGGTTGTAAATTTTGCAATCCCTTCTGCCGGAGGAGAGTTTGCCGTTATTGGTCCTACGATCATAAAGGCCGTTCAGGAAGTTGGAGCTGGCCTATCTCCAGAGGAATTGACCGCTCTTATCTCACGAGCAGCTATGTCCATAGCGTATGGAGAAAGCCTTACCAACCTTATGCAGCCTTTCTATTTATTGCTTATTATTCCAATAATGGCCGTAGGTATAAAAATACAAGCAAGGGATATAATGGGCTACCTTGTAATCCCATTTTTTGTTCTCTTTGTTTTGCAAGCGGCGCTTGTTACCTGGTGGCCTCTCTAAAGAGAAGAAAACTTTTTATGTATTAATTGCATCCCATGAAATTTCCAGGAATATCTAAATAAAAAAAGCACCGTAAGAACGGTGCTTTCCTTCAACAACCAACCAACTATTGTGGCATAACCACATCTTCGATGATATGAATAACTCCATTGGAAGCCATCACATCGGTTTTTGCAATCTTGCTGTAATTACCATTAGCATCCATTAGGAAGATCCCTCCGTCCTTTTGGACAGCAGTTACAGTTCCTCCGTTCAAGGTGGTCAAAGCAGCTTTTCCATTGCCTTTTTCCAGTGCATTCACTACATCAGTTGCAGTAATTCTGCCTGCTACCACATGATAGGTTAAGATAGCAGCTAATTTTTCTTTGTTCTCTGGTTGCAATAAGGAATTTAATGCATCCGCATCAATTTTAGCAAATCCAGCATTTACCGGGGCAAAAACGGTAAAAGGTCCTTCTCCTTGCAAGGCACCCACCAGGTCTGCAGCTTTTAAAGCAGTTACCAATGTTGAGAAGTCATCTACAGATACTGCGATGTCTACGATGTCCTGAGAATTGTTTTGAGCATTTACTTTAGGTGTTGTTAACATTAAGGCAAAGGCAGAGATAATAAAGATTACTTTTTTCATGATTTGTTTTTTTAGATTTTTCGTTAAACTTATAATTTGTGTACTCTTCACTTTAATTACACAGGAACAGAGGGTATGGATGACTAAAGTAGATTTTTATCATATCTTTAACACTTGCTATGAATGACGAACACCATATTGAACTGCTCAAAAAGGGTGAAAAAAATTCGCTCTATGCTCTGTACGACAAGTATTCCGGGGCACTTTATGGAGTTGTACTTCGCATGTGCAGGGATAAGCAATTATCACAAGATCTTTTACAAGAAATATTTCTGACCATCTGGGAGAAAATTGGTCAATACGACTCCTCTAAAGGTAAATTTTATACCTGGGCCTATCGTATTGCAAAGAATAAAACCCTTAATGCACTACGAAAAACAAATCCGCTCATCCAAAACAAGGATATAAGTGTATATGATAATATAGGAGAGGATTTGCCTCAGGATTATAGTGAATTGAATGGTGTTATAAAAAAATTAGAAGAGCATCATCAGCAAGTGATAGAGTTGGTTTATTTTAAAGGATATACGCACAGGGAAGCTCATAAGATCATGGGAGTTCCTTTGGGAACCTTTAAATCATATGTAAGACAAGCTCTTATTCAGATAAGAACAAATTATCAGCTACCCCTTGCATTTCTCTGGATATGTTTTGAAGTAATTGAATATGGATAGGAAAGACATTTTAGACAAAGGACTAATAGCACACTACCTACTTGGAGAATTATCCAAGGAGGATGAATTATTGGTTGAAAACGCCATCAAGGAAGATAATATCTTGCAAGAGAAATTTCAGGAATTAGAATCTGACTTTCAACAAATGGCCATGGAAAATGCCATTTCCCCTCCGGAGAGCATACGTACTTCCCTTGTAAAGACTTTAGAGGGAGACAGGAAAGAAACTACCATATCACTTTATAAAGATACTGCCAAAAATGCCTTTAATCCTGTTCGTTTGCTTGTAGCGGCTAGTTTAGCCGCGATCTTTGCCCTTACTTCCTTCTTCTTTTATACCCGCTGGCAATCTGCCCGGGAAAATTTCATCTTAGTACAGGAGGAACAAAAGCAATTACAAGAAGATTTGCAGAACCTTTCGAACGAAATTAAAGAGACCCGGGCTATGTATACTGTGCTGAACAGTAAAGATGTTATCCCATTTCTATTGAAAGGGAACCAACTGGCACCAGATGCCAGGGCGGTAGCCTTTGTAAATCACAAAGAGAGGTCTGTATGGGTTAATCCACAGGCGCTTCCCAAACTTTCAGAGGAAGAAACGTATCAGATGTGGGCCGATGTAGATGGGGAAATGATCAATATGGGGCTATTGCCTACGGATAAAGAACTAATTGCCCTTGCTTATATTGATAAGGCTGCATCCTTGAATATTACCATAGAACCTAAAGGAGGGAATGATCATCCTACGGTAGAACGCCTGATCTCCAATGTGTACCTATAAATCTCCCTAGTACCTAGTGCTGGCTAACGGCCTGCGCGGCGCCTATTTTCCAAAAAAAAATAGAATAATTTTTCGGGAATTCTTTCGTTAAAGTTGTTATAAACATATAAATCCCAAAAAATTTATTCTATGATCTTTACAATTTTATCTAAAATGAATTATTTAAAAAAAATAAGTTTGCTTTTGGTCCTGCCGGCCATGGTTTTCCTCAACTCCTGCAGCAAGGATGACGATGCTTTTGTCAGAGTCACCGTTAATGGCAGTCAGTTAACAACAAGTCCATCAGATTTTACCATTGGAGATCGTTCAGATTTCAATGGAGATATCGATGCTAGTTTTACCGGCAAGGATGGAACGGCGACCCGCGTATTCAGCTGGAACAACAACCTGAGTACAGCAGACTATAACGCAGATATCACGGCCAACTCAGATGGAAGTTTCAGAATGATTGTGGAGGATTCTGAAGGGGTTGTGGTGCTAGACCGATCCATACAAGGTGGGACCGAACCGGATTCTATTGGAGGGGTTACATCAACCGGGGCATCTGGTATATGGACTGTAACCATTGAGGTAACGAACTTCACAGGTGATGGCAGTTTTTCCATGAGTGAAGGAAACTAATCTGAAATTTATTACATATACAAGGCGCTGTGAATATCAATTCTCAGCGTTTTTTTTTGACCAAATCAAAAGACATATACCCTGGAGGAACACTGGAATAGAACTAGCTAAATCAAAATTTCTAGTCTAAAGGAGTACCATACAAGTCGAAATCGGCAGCCTCCGTAATTGTAATCTGGGCAAAATCTCCTTGTTTCAAATAATATTTGGAAGCATCGATAAGTACTTCGTTATCCACATCCGGAGAATCAAATTCGGTTCTGCCTACAAAATAATTTCCTTCTTTACGATCGATAATACAGCTAAAAGTCTTTCCTATCTTTTCCTGATTCAGCTCCCAGGAGATCTGTGACTGTAGTTCCATGATCTCATTGGCACGTTGTTGTTTTACCTCCTCTGGAACATCATCCTCCAGGGCAAAAGCATGGGTGTTCTCTTCATGACTGTATGTAAAACATCCAAGGCGTTCAAAACGCATTTCTCCCACCCAATTTTTAAGGATTTGAAAATCCTCTTCGGTCTCACCGGGGTACCCAACTATTAAAGTGGTGCGGATGGTCATATCGGGCACTGCAGTTCTGAAATCCTGCAGTAACTTGGTTGTTTTTTGTTTGGTGGTCCCCCGCCGCATACTTTTAAGGATAGGATCGGAAATATGCTGTAAGGGTATATCTATGTAATTACAGACCTTCGGTTCTTGGCGCATTACCTCCAGAACCTCCATAGGAAAACCAGTGGGAAATGCATAATGGAGGCGGATCCATTCAATACCATCCACCTTCACCAGGGCCCTGAGTAATTCTGCCAGATTGCGTTTTTTGTAAAGATCCAGACCATAGTACGTAAGATCCTGGGCAATAAGGATTAGTTCTTTGACGCCTTTGGCGGCCAGTTTTTCTGCCTCCACAACCAATTCTTCAATTGGCTTGCTCCGGTGTTTCCCGCGCATTAGTGGAATAGCACAAAAGGAACAGGGCCTGTCACATCCTTCCGCGATCTTTAGATAGGCATAATTCTTTGGGGTTGTTGTTAGCCGTTCTCCCAGCAATTCGTGCTTATAATCTGCCTCCAATGCTTTTAGGAGATTTGGAAGGTCGCTAGTGCCGAAATAAGCATCTACATTAGGGATCTCCTTTTGTAGGTCCGGTTTGTAGCGCTCACTTAAACAACCGGTTACAAAGACCTTATCTACTATCCCGGCTTCCTTCTGTTGTACAAAATCCAGAATGGTATTTACACTTTCCTCTTTTGCATTGGCAATAAAACCACACGTATTGATGACCACAATGTTGCCATCTTCTTCATGTACCACCTCTTTGTCATTGGCACGGAGTTGTCCCATTAGAATCTCCGAGTCGTATATATTCTTTGAACACCCAAGGGTTACTACGTTGATCCTGTTCTTCTTTAGTGTTTTTGTACGCATTTATTATTATTGAGGTGCAAAAATAGGCAAGGTGTACCATATTTTCCTGCTTTGCACGATTTCTTTCTTTTTTTCGTTAAACCTCCAGGAGCTTTAATAATCTAAATGTTAGCAAGCTATGACAAAACGATCCTATTACATCATACTTATTTTAGCCATTTCAATGATGATAGGGTGCTCTTCAAATAATGATGAAGACATTGAAGACCCCATTGTAGATGATCCGTCTGCTGATCTTTACTTCCCCCCACTCTCTTCTTCCACTTGGGAAACTATTTCACCGGAAGAACTCGGTTGGAATACAGATGCTACTATGGCGTTAAATACCTTATTAGAGGAAAAGAACACCAAGGCCTTTATCATCCTGAAAAATGGTAGGATAGCCATGGAATCCTATTTTGGTTCTTTCACAAGGGACAGCATATGGTATTGGGCATCGGCGGGAAAAACCCTCACTGCTTTCACCGTAGGGATCGCTCAGGAAAATTCGCTGCTGAGTATTGATGATCCCAGTTCACAGTATCTTGGAGAGGGGTGGACTTCGGCTAGTTTAGCTCAGGAAAATGTCATAAAAGTGCGAAATCAATTAACAATGACATCTGGTTTAAATGAACTTTTCTTTGATTGTGTAACGCCGGAATGTCTTCGCTATACCGCAGATTCCGGGACACGTTGGGCATATCATAACGGTCCGTATACCTTATTACAAGATGTGGTAAGTGCAGCTGCCGGGACTTCATTTACCGACTATTTCAACGCTGAGCTGCGCAATAGAATAGGGATGAACGGATTTTGGCTTAGTACCAACGGCTCCAATAATGTTTATTTCAGTAATGCCAGAAGTATGGCACGTTTTGGTTTATTGAATTTAAACATGGGGATATGGGAAGAAACCGTATTACTGGGAGATATGGAATATATTACCTCTATGAGCAGTACATCGCAGGGCCTTAATCAGTCTTATGGTTTTTTGTGGTGGTTAAATGGGAAAGATAGTTACAGAGTGCCAGGTTCTCAAGAGCAATTCAATGGTTTTCTCATCCCCAATGCCCCTTCTGGTACTTATGCCGGTTTGGGAAAGAACGACCAAAAACTCTATATCGTTCCAGATCAGGGATTGGTAGTGGTCAGGATGGGTGAAGATGCAGGTGAAGATCAGGCGGGCCCATCTAGCTTTGACAATGAACTATGGGGTCTGCTAAGAGATCTTATTGGATATTAAAAAGCAATTGTTTTTTACCTGTATCCTTTTGGAATTTTTCTGATATTATTGATCTTTTCATAGGCAGCACCCAATTGCAATAGTTTTGCTTCTTCAAACTGTTTGCCAATAAAGGTAAGGCTAATAGGCTCGCCGCTTGCTTTATACCCCATGGGAATGGTCAACGCAGGATATTTGGCAACGGCTGCATAGGCCGCATGATAATTATTGATGGAAAGAACAGCATCTAATTGGTTATTGTCGATGGCCTGATCAAAAAAGTCTCTTGTCTGTGCCTCCAAAGTTTTTTTAATAATCTCCAATTGTTCCATAGAGGTGGTATCTGAAACAACGGCATCTAATCTAGCCTGCCCATAAGGAATACGAAGCACGCTATCCTTTAGGTTATAAGCCATGATATCGGATACTTCCCGTACGGGAATTTCCCTGGTATTCTCTACATGATCAACTATGTAAGCAGGGAGATCCACCTTCATGTCGAGGTTAAGGATACTGAGAAAGCCATCAAGCGGCATGGTGGGCGGATCTAAGACCACAATTTCCGCGCCCGCAGCTGACATTTTATCAAGGGTCATTTTGTAAATGGTGTCTCGTTCCAGTAAATTGGAAAAAGCTCCAAAACGCTTACCTTTTATTTCTGCAGTTGGCACATATTGAAGCCAATTCTCTCCAAAATCCATGCTCACTGTACTTGTATCATCCGGATCTTTACCCATCAATGCATCTAGTACAATTGCATTATCAGTTACATTCCGGGTCATGGGCCCGGGGGTATCCAGTGTGCTAGAAATTGGCACTATTCCGGTTCTGCTCAGCAGGCCTATTGTTGGTTTAAGTCCGACCACTGAATTTTGACTAGATGGTGACAGAATAGATCCTGATGTTTCTGTACCAATAGCTGCCACGGCATAGTTTGCAGCCATGGAGGTACCACTTCCGGCACTAGATCCGCCTGTTTCAAAAACTTTCCGTCCATATGGATTCAATGTTTGACCGCCAAAGGCACTATATCCTACCGGGCAGCCATCACAAAGGTAATAGGCCCACTCACTTAGATTTACCTTCCCCAGAATAAGGGCTCCTTTGGCCTTGAGTTGTTCTACAATAAAGGCATCATCTGTGTTATTATTAACGAAAACAAGGGCTCCTGCCGTAGTATTCATACCCTCTGTGTCTATGTTGTCTTTCAACAGTATCGGCATTCCATACATGGGGTGATGTCCTTCTTTGCGCTCCTTATCTTTTTTTCGAGCCTCCTCAACTACTTCATTATTCAGAGCTATGACCGTATTTAAAGTGGTCTCATTATTCAATTCATACTTATAAATCCTGTACAAGTAGAACAGTACCAGTTCCTCATATGACAATTGTCCCTGTTGAACATACGCCTGAATATTAAGGATATCCTGCTCAAGGATCATAGGTTTTAATCGTTCGTACTCTTCCTCTGAAATCTGTGATACTTCATGATACAAGGGTCTGAAGATTTCATTTTTATCCAATACTTTGGACTGGATCAATTTATAGCGCATTCGTGAAATTTCATGCTCTTTATTAGCGGCGATCTCTGATGAATCATTATAGGGAGTCCATAGTATTACTTCTTCATCTGCGGTAGTATTATTTTTACAGCCCCAGACCAATAGCATAGAAACTGCCAAGATCATTAAAACCCCTAAACTTCCTTGTCTTACCTTAATTTCTTCCATGTTTCTATATTTTCTTGATTCATGCGTACAAATTCATCCTTCCCCTCTTCCCGGGCCAGGACCAAAGAGCGTTGCGCCGATCTTATGGCTTCCTGGTAATTTGTCATTGCGGCCTCTACCAGCGATTTAACTCTATAAAAATAATACGTATCACCTGCCAGGGCGATCGCCTTTTCCAAATACTGTAGTGCAGTAGCATATTCCATACCTTCTTCCTGAAGATATCTCGCCGCTTCGTAATAGGTTTGAGCACTTGGATCTTCATCAAGACTTATTTCAATGGCTCGTAACATCTCTTGTCTGGTATTGACAACAAGTGGGATAGAGAGGCTTGTATTACCCCATTTCCATTCCATCACGGCTCCATTATGTGTAATAGAATCGAACGTAATTAGAAAGTTCTCATGCCATTCTGAATTCTCCTCAGGTTCAATATGCACACGAAAAGCATCTTCCGCAGCATCGTATGCAGTTCGGCCGTCACCCCAATGAGACGTATTCTTGTGAAAGACAACCTCCCATGAATTTTCTTCCGGAAAGGCATATAGCGCATAGCTTCCCGCTAGCAAGGTATTTCCCAGGATCTCAATTTCACTCGTAACGGTAAATTTTGTGGATTCATTTGCTCCTACCCGCCAAATACGGCCGTAAGGAACAAGTCCGTCAAATAACTGTCTCCCTCGTACCGCCGGCCGAGAGTACTCAATAAGTACGGTTGTCAATCCTATATCCTGATGAATTTTTGAGAACGGACTGGCCTTTGGATGAATTAGTTGGCCCTGAACTGTGAACGACAGAAATAAAATAAAAAAAGATGATATGATCTGTAGCTTTCTCAACTGAAGAATGAGTCTACAAATTCGAACTTATTAAACACTTGGAGGTCTTCAATTTTTTCACCTACTCCAATGTATTTGACAGGAATTTGAAATTGATCTGAAATCCCAATGACCACTCCCCCTTTTGCAGTTCCATCGAGTTTTGTTACTGCCAGGGAAGTTACTTCGGTAGCCTTCGTGAACTGTTTGGCCTGTTCAAAGGCATTTTGGCCTGTTGAGCCATCGAGAACAAGCAGTACTTCGTGAGGAGCATCGGGAACTACTTTCTGCATAACCCGCTTTACTTTACTCAACTCATTCATTAAATTAACCTTATTGTGAAGTCTGCCGGCAGTATCGATCAACACTACATCGGCATTCTGGGCAAGGGAAGCATTGAGAGTGTCAAAAGCCACGGAGGCAGGATCACTGCCCATCTTTTGTTTTATGATAGGAACATCTACTCGGTCTGCCCAAACCTGCAACTGATCGATGGCTGCTGCCCGAAAAGTATCTGCTGCTCCTAAAATTACTGAATAGCCTTTATTTTTCAATTGATGCGCTAATTTCCCAATGGTGGTGGTCTTCCCAACTCCATTGACCCCAACTACCATGATGACATATGGTTTTTTGTCTTTTGGAAGATCAAAATCGGTAGCCTCGCCCACATGGGTTTCAGATAACAGGCCAGCAATTTCTTCCCTGAGAATGACATTAAGTTCATCAGTACCAAGGTATTTGTCTGCAGAGACACGTTTTTCTATACGTTCAATGATCTTTAGCGTTGTTTCTACGCCAACATCGGAGGTAACCAATACTTCTTCCAGGTTATCCAAGACGTCATCATCTACTTTCGATTTTCCGGCTACTGCCTTTCCTAGTTTTGAAAAAAAACTGGTTTTTGTTTTCTCCAGACCCTTGTCCAGGCTCTCTTTTTTTTCGGAAGAAAATATTTTCTTAAAGATACTCATGCGCGGTGTTTGCTTGGCGGCTCAAATATAAGAAATAAAAAAAGCCGCAATCCAGAGAGAGCGGCTTATTTATTATGATCGAAAGTTGCTATTTTTTAGCTAACCATTCATTTACCATTTCCGGCGACATTACTGATTCAACGAAGGTATAAGCCCCACTTTTAGGCGATTTTACCATTTTGATAGCCTTTGTCAGTCTTTTTGAACTTCCCTGAAGGGTTGCTACGGTCTTCTTTGCCATGATTTCTTACTTTATCTCTTTGTGAACTGTCATTCTTTTCAGAATGGGATTAAATTTTTTGATCTCCAACCTATCGGGAGTATTCTTTTTGTTCTTGGTAGTAATGTACCTTGATGTACCCGGCATGCCGGATTCTTTGTGCTCTGTGCACTCCAAAATTACCTGAACCCTATTTCCTTTTTTTGCCATGATCTAATATTTATGTGGCTTACTTCAGTATTCCATTCTGGCGTGCTTCTTTCAGGACGGCAGAAATACCTTTTTTATGAATGCTTTTAAGAGCCCTTGCAGAAACTTTCAACGTTATCCAACGATCTTCTTCAGGAATATAAAACCTTTTCTTAGATAGATTTACATCAAATCTCCTTCTCGTTTTATTGATCGAAAAAGAAACGTTATTTCCGAACATCGCCCTCTTTCCAGTAATTTCGCAAACTTTAGACATGGTGCTCTTATTTACTTTGTTTTAAACAGGATGCAAATTTACGTCATTTTAACGGAAGCACAAAAATCTTTTTTAGAATTTTAAAATTTCTTTCTGTAACATTTCCAAGGCCTTATGAACCCCTTTTTGTACGATCCTTATACGGTGGTTTCCCATGGAAAACTTCTGAACATCAACCCCTTTCTCTGAGGCAATCGCAATATATACCGTTCCAATAGGTGCGTCAGAATCGCCTTTGGTGGGCCCGGCATTTCCGGTGGTGGCCACTCCAAAATCTGTGTTCATCATAGCTCTTATATTGGTTGCCATGGTGCCTGCCACTTCCGCGCTTACCACAGAGTGTTCTTTTATAAGGCCCTCTGGTACTTTCAGGAGGTCTGTTTTGGTCCTGGTGGCATAGCAGACCAAACTACCCACAAAATATTCAGAAGCTCCCGGAACAGAAGTGATCTGTTCAGCTATCTTCCCCCCAGTAAAACTCTCCGCGGTGGCCATGGTAAATTTTTTGGTTGCCAGTAATTTTCCAACAACTGCTTCAATGGTACCTCCTTCCTCTTCACCCGTGATAATATCCCCAATGAACTTATAGAGTTCCGCAGAAACGGTTTTGATCCCTTTTTCCAGTATATCTTTCTCCGGTCCTTTGGCCGTAAGGCGCAAGCGCACCTTACCCAAATTTGGTAAATATGCTAGTTTTATGAAGCTCGGCAGTGTATTTTCCACACTTGCAATACGTTCTGCAATGGCGCTCTCTCCCAACCCATAGGTCATAATGGTCTTGTGAATAATATAGGGTCTCTTAAATTTTTCTACAAGTTTTGGCAGTACCTGATTGGTCAGAAGAGCTTTCATCTCGTATGGTACGCCGGGCATGGATATAAAGACACTTTTATCTTTTTCAATCCACATTCCGGGCGCAGTACCATACATATTGTGCAAAACCTGTGCTTTAGATGGGACGAGTGCCTGATTTCTGTTGACGTCTGAAATTGGCGTGGATATGTATTTTTTGAAAAGCGCTTCTATATGTGCCAATACCTCACTATCCAGGATCAGGGCATCATCAAAGAATTCACAAAGTGTATGTTTGGTGATGTCGTCCTTTGTAGGACCCAGACCTCCTGTAATAAAAACGATCTCTGCTCTGGATCGAGCCTCCTTTAAGGCATCCAGAATATGGGCCTTGTCGTCTTGTACAGAAGTGATCTGGTATACGGAGATGCCTATCTTATTGAGTTCACCGGCAATAAAAGCGGAATTGGTATCTATGATCTGGCCAATGAGGATCTCATCGCCTATGGTAATGATCTCGGCAAACATTAAATGTCAAAATCTTTTCCAAGCTCGGAAATGACCTGCAAGACATCTTTTTTTAGTACCGGAAATTTGGCCTCTATCTTATCCTTATTCTCAGCATTCTTTCCAAGCGTTTCTATTTCCAGTGCAATGGCCCGGGTTTGTTCCATCCCCAGCAGGTCTACATTGGGCTTTATTTTATGGGCAAGCTGATATACATTATCGTAATCCCCTTCACCAATGGCCTTTTCCAGATCTTCGAGATCCTGTGGAACTTCTTCCAGGAATACAGTTATCACAGATAGTATGAAATCTTCATCACCATCGGCCATTTCCTTTATTTTATCTAGATTATAGATCATCTATTTAATTTTTATGCGCAATAATTCTTTGCCTTCCAAACTTCCCGAAAGGTAGTCATTTGGACTTACTCTTCCAACACCTGCCGGGGTACCTGTGAAGAGTACATCGCCTTTTTTCAAGGTGAAGAAGGTGGATACATAGCCAATGAGTTCATCTATGGGCCAGAGCATTTGTGCCGTATTCCCATCCTGAACCACTGAATCATTCTTTTTTAGCGTGAAATGAAGATTTTTAAGATCCTTAAATTCTGTCTTCGGGACCCATTTCCCGATGACCGCAGCACCGTCAAAACCTTTGGCCTTTTCCCATGGAAGCCCTTTCTCTTTTAGAGCAGCCTGCAGATCTCTGGCCGTAAAATCAATTCCCAGCCCTATTTCATCGTAATATTTGTGGGCAAACTTGGGATCAATATGTTTTCCAACTTTTTTGATCCTAATCAGAACCTCAACTTCATAATGGATATCTTCTGAGAATTCCGGAATGTAAAAATCTTGTTCTTTTGGCAGTACAGCAGAATCGGGCTTTATAAAGACAACCGGGTCTTTTGGCCGTTCATTTGACAACTCCTTTATATGCTCTGCATAATTTCGGCCAATACAGATAATTTTCATTCCCTATATCTTAAAAATTCTATTGAAGTTTAGTATTGAGCTTGTCCAATTTTATTTGTGTAAGGACCTTTTTGGTATACAAAGGGAAATCTGCATTCAGTATCCAGCCAAAATATCCCGGCTCCTCCTCCAAAACAAGTCGCACTTTTTTCCCTTTGTGCTTTCCAAAGGTGAAGATCTCCTCCTCCTCTTCATCCAGGCTAATAAAGCCTGCAAAATCTACATTCTGCTTATACGTGGAAAAGGCTGCTAATTTTTTAATGTTGTTTTCCAGCTGAGGATATCGTTCCAATTGGGAAAGCAACACTTCATAGGTAGCCTCAGTATCGGCCTTGGCGCTATGCGCCTCGGTAAGATCTTTATCACAATAGAATTTATAGGCTGCCGAGAGTGTGCGTTGTTCCATTTTATGGAAAATGGTCTGTACATCTACAGATACCATATTCTTCATATCAAAATCGATATCGGCCCGTAACATTTCTTCGGCAAGTAGTGGAATATCGAAACGATCAGAATTAAAACCTGCCAGATCACTGTCTTTTATAAATTGATAGATCTCTTTGGACAGTTGCCTGAAAGTGGGTTCATTAGCTACTTTTTCATTAGAGATCCCATGAATAGCCACCACTTCTGCAGGAATTTCGCATTCCGGATTTACCAGCCATGTGCGGTGTTCCTTCTCCCCATTTGGCGATATCTTAAGGATCGAAATTTCTACGATCCTGTCCTTCGCAACATTGGTTCCCGTGGTTTCCAAATCAAAGAAACATATAGGTTTGCTTAAGTTTAATTCCATATTGTTGTATTAATATGCCCAGATGATGCGGCTAAAAATCAAGGTATGTAAAGGACTAAATATCCCGGTTGATGTCCCAGTCTTCCAAATAATCGGCTACGGCTTTTACAAACATCCCTCCCAACGCCCCGTTAACCACACGGTGATCGTAACTATGCGAAAGGAACATTTTACTGCGTATGCCAATAAAATCACCCTCGGAAGTCTCAATAACGGCTGGCACTTTACGTATTGCCCCCAAGGCAAGGATCCCAACCTGAGGTTGATTTATGATAGGAGTACCAAAAACACTACCAAAAGTACCTACATTGGTCACTGTATAGGTCCCGTCTTTGATCTCATCCGGTTTTAAGGCATTGTTCCGGGCTCTGTTCGCAAGATCATTTACAACTTTGGCCATTCCAACCAAATTTAGTTGGTCTGCATTCTTTATGACAGGTACAATAAGATTTCCATCAGGCAGGGCAGCGGCCATCCCAATGTTGATATTCTTCTTTTTAAGAACGGTATCTCCCTCTACGGAAATATTTACCATTGGAAATTTCTTTAGGGCCTTGGCCACAGCTTCCATAAAAATTGGCGTAAAAGTAAGCTTCTCCCCTTCTCTATTTTCAAAAGCTTGCTTTACCTTATTTCTCCAGGTAACCACTTTGGTCACATCTACTTCAATAAAACTTTGAACATGTGCCGAGGTTGCAACACTATTGATCATATGTTGGGCAACAAGCTTGCCCATACGTGTCATTGGGATTACCTCATCCCCGCCGGTCGCCTGAGCAGTGGTAACTTTG
Source organism: Eudoraea sp. (assembly GCA_024639765.1). Lineage (GTDB taxonomy): Bacteria > Bacteroidota > Bacteroidia > Flavobacteriales > Flavobacteriaceae > Muriicola. Next base: position 22,480 of record JAHEHU010000016.1, on the reverse strand, counting down.
TGAGGGGCTTCTGCGATCTTTGGGGCAGCAGAAACAACGGTTTCTTTTTGTTCAATGACGGGAGGAGTTGCTGTTTCTTTCTGAACACCTCCATTCCTCCTATTTTCCAGATACGCCAAAATATCGTTCTTGGTAACTCTTCCTTCCAGACCAGAACCTACAATTGATTCCAGTTCTTCAAAAGGTATCTGTTCCTTTTTGGCTATGTTCTTAACTAGAGGGGAATAAAAACGTTCTGATGCACCTTGTGTTGCAACTGGCGCTGCAACCGTTTCTTTGACGTTTACCATTTCCTTTTCTATGGCAGCCGAAGCAACTTCGGGAACAACTTCTTCTGTTTTTTCCAAATTCTCAACAGGTTCAGCGGAAGGAGATTCGGACCCCTCTACCTCAATGACCGCAACTGTCTGGCCCACTTTAATAACATCATCCACTTCAAAAAGCCTTTCCAGCAGAACACCTTCCACCTCACTGGGCACTTCGGAATCTACTTTATCGGTTGCAATTTCAAAAACTGCCTCATCCAATTCGATAGTGTCCCCTACTTCCTTGAGCCAGGAAGTTAAGGTGGCTTCTGCAACACTTTCACCCATTTGGGGTAATTTCAATTCAAACTTTGACATATTCTTATTAACAGCCTTGTTGAGTACTATATTTTTGCAAAAATACTAAATTAATAGACTATTATTTAAATTTTCCATACAGTTCGATCAATGAGCCTTCAGGGAATTCTCAAAGGGAATTCTATTAATGATACTCCTACCAAGTGTAATTTCATCTGCATATTCCAGCTCATCCCCTACGGAAATTCCTCTGGCTATGGTGGAAGTGCTTACTTCCAGATCCTGTATTTGTTTATAAATATAAAAATTGGTGGTGTCGCCTTCCATAGTTGAACTCATCGCAAAAATAAGTTCCTTGATAACACCGTTTTTTACTTTTTCCACCAGTGGTTGAATGGTAAGGTCTTGTGGCCCTATTCCTTCCATAGGTGATATCTTACCCCCCAACACATGATATAACCCATTATACTGACTCGTGTTCTCAATTGCCATTACGTCACGAATGTCTTCTACCACACAGACCAAACTATTATCTCTTTTGGGATTTGAGCAGATCTCACAAAGGGCAACATCAGAGATGTTATGACAATTGTTACAAAACTTTATTTGAGTACGCAAAGATTCCAGGGAGCGCGCCAACCTATCTGTCTGAGAAGCAGGCTGCTTCAATAGATGCAGTACCAATCTCAACGCTGTTCTTTTCCCTATTCCCGGCAATTGAGACATTTCATATACCGCGTTTTCCAGAAGCTTTGAAGAAAATTCCATACCCGCAAAATTACGTACTATTTTTACTTTTTGTACTTTGCACGGGAAATTTATTTGAATGACAGCCACCCATATACTGCTGCTTATAGGCGCTTATTTCCTGGTCCTTGTTCTTATCTCTTACGTCACCGGACGAAACGATTCTAATGTAGATTTTTTCAAAGCAGGGAAGCAATCCCCCTGGTTCGTTGTAGCCTTTGGAATGATAGGGGCCTCCTTGTCTGGCGTTACCTTTATATCCGTTCCGGGCTGGGTAGAATCTTCAGAATTCAGCTATATGCAGGTGGTTTTTGGCTACTTGTTTGGATATTTCGTCATTGCCTTTGTGCTTTTACCAATTTATTACCGCCTAAATGTCACTTCTATTTATGAATACCTGCAAGATCGTTTTGGCCCTGTAAGCTATAAGATAGGGGCGCTCTCTTTCTTTATTTCAAGGGTCCTTGGTGCCTCCTTCAGATTATTCCTGGTGGCCATTGTCTTACAGCAGTTTGTCTTTGACGCGTGGAATGTACCATTTGAACTCACTGTTATTCTTTCTATACTGCTGATCTGGATCTACACTTTTCGCGGAGGAATTAAGACCATCGTCTGGACAGACACCCTGCAAACCCTTTTTATGCTGGTCTCAGTGTGTTTATCCATCTATTTTATCAATCAAAAATTAGGGTGGAATTTCACCGAATTTCTTGGTTCTGAAGAACTCAGAGAGTACAGCACTATTTTTTTTACTGATGATTTTTATGAAAAAAATCATTTTATTAAATCTTTTCTGGGCGGGATGTTCATTACCATTTGCATGACAGGCTTAGACCAGGATATGATGCAAAAAAATCTTACCTGCAGAAATTTACGAGATGCACAGAAAAACATGGTTTCGTTCAGCGTGATCCTGATCGTGGTGAACTTTGTCTTTTTATTACTGGGTGCTTTATTGTTCATATACGCCCAACGATTTGAAGTAGCCACCCCTTTGATGGATGGAGCACCAAAATCTGACCTGCTATTTCCTGAGATCGCCCTGAACAGTGGCTTGGGAAGTGTTGTTGCCATTACCTTTATTCTTGGCCTTATTGCTGCAGCCTATAGTAGTGCAGACAGTGCCCTAACCTCCCTCACCACCTCTTTTTGTGTAGACTTTTTAGGTATTGAAAAAAAAGATGCGCACAAACAAAAACAAATACGAAAAAGGGTACATATAGGTATGAGTGTGCTGCTGGTGCTGGTTGTGATAAGCTTTAAATATATTTTAGACCGCAACGTCATAGACGGGTTGTTAACTGTTGCAACCTACACCTATGGTCCTTTATTAGGGTTGTTTGCCTTTGGGATTTGCACCAAATACAAGATAAAGGACAAATTGAGCTGGGTAGTAGCCATTGCGTGTGTGCTTATCATCATGTTGGTAGCTAACTTACCGGCTGAAACTCTGGGAGGGTATCAGGTGGGCTATGAACTATTACCTGTCAATGGTTTATTGACCTTTTTAGGGCTCATGCTGATCCGAAGAAAAAAATAACTTCAGCCTAGTTATACTGGCCTGTAGCAAGAAGTACCAGGGTACAGGCAACTTCTACCTCAATGCCTGCCTTCCTAAGTAGTTCGTAGAATTCTGGATTCTCTGTTCCCGGATTAAAGATGACCCTTCTGGGTTTAAGACCAATGATAGTATCATAATAGTCTTTTTGTCTAACCGGATTCAAATACAAGGTAACGGTATCGATATCAGTGAACGTACTGAATTCTGTGAAAATGGTAACCCCCGCCACACTACCTTCCTTGGCGCCGAAAGCCATGGTTTCCTGGGAGGCACCAATGAGTCTTTTGATGGCTATATAGCTATATCTTGAGGGTTTTGTGGAAGCTCCGAAAACAAGTGTCTTTTTCATAAAACAAAAGGAATGTTAAAGTCTGTAAAGTAGTGTAACGTATTCCAGATAATCTCGTCTCTTGTATTAGTTAGGAACACATTCATTGGGACGCTGTATTTTTAGTTAATGGTTAGTGTTTAGTACGGCTTAACAATGATAGAAACCCTGGTGCCAAGGCATCGGGGTTTTGTTTTTATAGATCTTACGTTCATATACATCACCCTTTAAATCTATGGAATTTTTATAGGATAGTAGTATTAAATCACTTTTTCTTCGTAACAATTTACGCTGCCAGGCGTCTTTTAAGTATCATCAATCAATCAATCAAAAAACGAATCAATCATGAGAAATGTATCATTGCTATTGGCGATGATGGTATTTGCTACTATCAATGCCAAGACCGACCCTGAAATACCTGAATTGAAAGAAGGAACTATTTCCGGCAAGGTTATAGACCAATCCCTTAACGAGCCCGTGTCATATGCTACTGTTGTTGTAAAGTCAGTAAATGACGCAAGCACCATCACTGGTGGCATTACCACTGAAAATGGGACCTTTACTATTGATAAATTGCCGGACGGTGAGTTTATTGTCGAAATTCAATATTTAGGATATAAAACCTATAGTCAGCAAATTACATTAAAAAAGGGGCATCGCACACTCGAATTGGGCACTATACCCATTTCGGAGGAAGCAGAATCGCTTTCGGAGGTAGAACTTGTTGCAGAGAGAACCACCATTGAACAACGCATAGACAGGAAAGTTGTGAATGTTGGCAAAGACCTGACAACGGCCGGTGCCACGGCGTCTGACATCATGAATAATATACCTTCTGTAAATATCGATCAGCAAACAGGAGAACTATCTTTACGAGGGAATTCTAATGTGAGGGTAATGGTAGATGGAAAACTCTCTAACGTTCCGGTTGCGCAACTTTTACGGCAAATACCCTCTTCCTCTATCAAATCTATAGAATTGATCACAAATCCTTCTGCCAAATATAATCCTGAAGGCATGAGCGGCATCATAAATATCATCTTACATAAGAACGCCAACATAGGGTTTAATGGCAATCTAAATACCGGCTTAACTGTAGGGATAGAAGCCAAATACAATTCCTCTTTGGATTTAAATTACCGCAATGGTAAATTCAATCTTTATGCAAATGCCGGTACCAATATTGGGAAGTATGTAACGGATGGAAATATCTACCGGGTTGTAGAGAATTCCCAACAATTCTTTGAATTCCGGAATAATAACAAATCTTATTTATACAAAGTTGGATTCGATTTTTATCTGAACGATAAGAATACCATATCCTTTTTCACCAATCAGAATTTATTCAATGGCAAGGCTCAGGGATTCACAGAAGTGCTTTATTACGATGATCCCATTCTAAACAACAGTCAAGCTTTTATCCCTGTAAATGACAATCATAGTGAACAGTACAATTTTGATTACAAATTAGATTTTAATAAGGAAGGACATAATCTGGAACTCGAAATAGATCATAACAGTTTTGAAGACAATGAGGAATCTACGTTCAGCATTACGGGAAATAGCCTCTTTCCTAACTATAGAGACTTTGTAGATACAGAAAGAACGCAAACCATAGCCAACCTGGATTATGTAAATCCCTTAGACTCCATCTCTAAAATTGAGGCCGGACTAGAAAGCAGAGTTTTTGAAACCAAGGTAGACTACAGTTCTACCGGACTTTCCCTGGATGCGAGTGGTAATTTGGGGCCTACTCCTACAACCGCCTTTGTGTACGGAATGGACATCTATTCTGCCTATGCCACTTTTGGGCAAAATTATAAGAAATGGTCTTATCAAGTAGGATTGCGGGTAGAAGATGTGACGGTAAAGGCAGATACAAATGGTATACGATCTTTTGAAGATAAATACACACAACTCTATCCCTCTGCATTTGTAACTTATTCCCCTTCTGAAAAAGATCAATTTCAGATCAGTACCAGCAGGAGAGTAGACAGACCCGGATTAACACAAGTGAACCCTATCAGAGAATGGTCTACCCCGTTAATTTCTTCCTTTGGCAACCCAAGCCTGGTACCGCAATTTACCACCTCATTTGAGGGTAATTATACCAAGCGACTCGAAAAAGGAAGTATTACGGCCGGGATATTTTACAGAACTATTGAAGATGAAATAAACAGGGCGGTATACGTAGATAGGATAGATCTTAATAAACTGATTCTTACCTATGATAACTTCGATAATACTTCGGCCTATGGAATTGAGGTTTCTTCTAATTACAAACCAGCCAAATGGTGGAATATCAATGGTAGTTTTGACCTGTTCTCACAGACGCAACGTGGCGTTACGGAGCGTTTAGAAGGCAGCAATTCTGGTGCCACCGCCAATAATATTGTAATTGATGAGGTGGAAGTGACAAATACCGCATGGAATTTTAGAGTTAACAATAGTTTTACGGCAACCAAACAACTCACTTTTCAGGTATTTGGATTCTACCGCGGCCAAAATCAAAACATACAGTTTTTGGTAGAACCCATGTATTTTATCAATCTTGGAGCCCGATACAGCTTCGCAGGAGGCAAAGGAACTTTTAGCCTCAACTTTAATGATGTTTTTAATACTATGAGATTTGCATTTGATGGAGAAAAACCGTTTCTGCAAACAGGTTCTTTCAAATGGGAAAGCCAGAATGTTTATGCAGGTATCTCCTACCGCTTTGGAAGTGGTAAAAACAGGGCTTCTCGTAGAAAGAATAGGGATAGCAATACAAAACAAGGAAGTGGTGGAATCCTATAAGCATATTTTGGTCCTCAAGAAAAGGGTCCTGGGTTGGTGACTTTTCAAAAGCAGGTCCAAAAAAAGACCCCGGTTTTAATACCGGGGTTTTGTTTTTATTTCTTGTGGATCTCAGTGGGTAATCCATCCAGACTAAATGAATTCTTCTTTGTCCTGTAGTCTCTCAACCCTTCCTTACCTTTATCATCTGCCCATCGCACAAGTTCTTCTCGTTCACCTTCATATGCCATTAAGGGTACTGCCATACCACATGAGATCTGAACTAAATCTATGGTCACTTCAAAAATCTGACGGGTACCGGGTAATTTTGGGAATTTACCAATTAGAGCAGCAAATTTTTCGTCTCTGGGATGATAAACGCTGGCTTTTCCATAGAGCCTTACAATCTTTGGGGGGCCTTCGAAGGCGCAAAACATAAGAGTCATTCTATCACTGTGAAGAATGTGTGTGGCTGTTTCATTACCACTTCCCGTTAGATTTAACCATAGTACTTTACGTTCATCTTCCACCCTGAAAGTATCCATCCCCTTTGGAGATAAATTTATATGACCCTCTTTCATGGCAGTTGCCACAAAAAAGATCTTTTGTTTTGAAATGAATTCCTGCACCGATGGCGTTACCTTCTGAAACTGTTTTCCCATATGCCAATCCTTCTAATCTGGCAATTACCAGCGTATGATTACACTTCCCCAGGTAAATCCACTTCCAAAGGCCGCCAAGACCACCAGGTCCCCTTCTTTGATCATATCCTTTTCCCAGGCCTCGGTTAAGGCAATAGGAATAGACGCTGCGGTAGTATTGCCATAATTCATAATATTATTGTACACCTGGTCGTCGGCAAGCCCAAATTTCTTTTGGATGAACTGAGAGATCCTAAGATTGGCCTGGTGAGGGATGAGCATATTAATGTCCTCAACGGATAAATCGTTTCTTTTGAGTCCTTCCATAATAACCTCAGCGAAGCGTACCACTGCATTCTTAAATACAAATTGTCCGTTCATATAAGGATAATATGACACATCATCCGGATCGTTGTCCCGCAAGATATCAGAAACCCATCGATGTCCTATACCAGGAGCCAGGAGGGAAAGCTCCTCCGCATGCTGACCTTCCGAATGCAAATGAGTAGACAGTATCCCTTTTTTAGCATCCTTCTCTCGTGTGAGTATTGCCGCTCCGGCACCATCGCCAAAAATTACGGACACCCCCCTGCCTCGCGTTGTAAAATCGAGCCCTCCGGAATGCAATTCTGAGCCTATCACAAGAATATTCTCATACATACCGCTTTTAATATATTGATCAGCCACAGAAATAGCATATACAAAACCTGAGCATTGGTTTCTCACATCTAGGGCTCCCACTGTTTTAATATCCAGGTCGCGCTGAACCAGTACCCCGGGACCGGGAAAATAATAATCAGGGCTTAGGGTAGCAAAGATGATGAAATCGATATCATCCTTATCAATTCCTGCTCTTTCAATAGCAATTTTAGCGGCTTTTACGCCCATAGAAGTGGTTGTATCCTTCCCTTTAACCACATGTCGCCGTTCTTTGATACCGGTGCGTTCCTGTATCCATGCATCATTGGTATCCATCAATTTGGAAAGGTCGTCGTTGGTCACCACATTATCTGGCACATAAAAACCAAGACCCGATATTCTTGAGTTGTACATAAATGGTAGATTTTCTTCTAAGATCAAAGAGAGTAGCTTTGACCTTTGTTTAGTTTCGTTATCCTAAAATACCCATTCTCAGGAAGCCTACCTAGTAAATCCATAAAAGATTGGACCATGTTAAACCCCGGAGACATAAATCGCGTATTGTTCCTTGGATTTTAAAGGGTAATTGTAGTAACTTACCCTTCCACAAATTCAATGTAATGAACATATTATATACCATTAGGAGATCCTTATTCCCTTTGTTTTTAACTCTTGTGATTGCTTTTGGGGCAGCCCAGGAAAACCTTACCTACCAACAACCCCCACAGGAGATCCTGGAGTTGGTAAATGCACCATTGGCTCCAACCGTCAGGGTTACAGATAATGGAGACTATATGCTTTTGCTTTACAGAGATCCATATAAAAGCATTCAGGAATTGTCTGAAGCTGAGATGCGACTGGCCGGGTTGCGGATCAATCCCGTGACCAATATTGGTAGCCGGACAAATTATTACAACAACATCAAAATAAAATCGACTTCCGGAAAGGATGTAATTCAAGTAACAGGTCTACCAGAAAATCCCCGACTCGCTAATTTTAGTTTTTCCCCGGATGAATCCAAGGTTGCTGTGACCAATACTACGCCGGAAGGTGTCGAAGTATGGGTCCTAGACATTGCTTCCGCCAAAGTGAAAAAGATCACGGAGGCCAAAGTGAACGCCAATCTCGGGGATGTCATTAACTGGTTCAAAACTGGCGAAGCACTTTTGGTTAAAATGTTACCGGATTCCAGGCAGGAGCTCATAGATCAGGCATCAGCAGTACCGGTGGGCCCAACGATTTCCACCAACGATGGGAAGAAAGCACAAAACAGAACCTACCAGGATTTGCTGACCAACCCCTCAGACGAATTCAACTTTCAACAACTCGCCTTATCTGAATTGTATAAAGTATCGCTTGATGGTACCATTTCCTTATGGAAACCCGCAGCCATGTACAGAAACATCAGTTTTTCTCCGGACGGAACTTATGTCATGGTCCTAACTGTTGAAAAGCCCTTCTCCTACCTTGTCCCTTACTACAGGTTTCCATCTACCACTTCAATTTATACCCAGGACGGAGATTTGGTTACTACCCTCTTAGAAGTTCCATTGATAGAAGATCTTCCCAAGGGATTTATGGCAGAACGAAAGGGAATGAGAGATATTAGCTGGCGTGCAGATCGCGATGCCACTTTAATGTATGTAGAGGCCTTGGATGAGGGTGATCCTGATATTGAAGTACCTTACCGGGATGCCGTGTACGTGCTGGATGCTCCATTCACCGGGAAAGGAGACCTCATCCTTAAAACAATCAATAGATTCAACTCTATAAACTGGGGGACCGATAATGTGGCCATAGCCACAGATTACTGGTGGAATACCAGGAATACTAAGACCTACATCTTTGATCCCTCCGCAGCTGAAACTATAAAGCCCTCAATTCTTTATGACCGCAATTATCAGGACGCTTACAGCAATCCGGGATATTTTGTGATGAAACGAAATAAAAATGGTAGCAGAGTACTCTCTATTGACGATAAGAACAATGCATTTCTTTTGGGTGACGGGTATTCAGAAAAAGGGCAGTTCCCATTTGTAGATCAGTTAAATCTGAGATCGCTTGAAACGGTACGACTCTACGAGTCAAAACTGACAGACAAAAAAGAAGATCTTAGGGACTACAACGTCAGCAAGGATGAATTGCTGGTGCGCATAGAGTCTAAAAGTGCTTATCCAAATTATTATTACAAACATCTGAAGAAAAGGAAAGGTGCTACGCAATTAACTTTTTTTGAAAATCCATTTAAAAGTATTGAAGATGTTCACAAAGAAGTGATCACCTATACCAGGGAAGACGGACTAGAGTTAAATGGAACCTTGTATCTGCCAGTAGGTTATGATAAAAATTCCGGCGAAAAAATGCCTATGATCCTATGGGCGTATCCCAGAGAATACAAAGATAAAAACAGTGCGTCCCAGAATACCCAAAATCCGAATGAATTTACATATCCGTACTGGGGCTCTCCCGTATATTGGGTAACAAAGGGTTACGTTGTTTTAGATGATGCTGCCTTTCCTATTATTGGGGAAGAGGAAGAGCAACCCAATGACACCTTTAGAGAACAATTGGTTGCCAATGCCAAAGCTGCCATAGATGCTGTAGACGCCCTGGGTTATATAGACCGGGAACGTGTAGCGGTTGGGGGTCATAGTTACGGTGCCTTCATGGTAGCAAACCTCCTGTCTCATTCTAACCTTTTTGCTGCCGGAATAGCCCGCAGCGGGGCTTATAACAGAACGCTCACCCCATTCGGCTTTCAAAGTGAAGAACGAAATTACTGGGAAGCACCGGAGATCTATTATACCATGTCTCCTTTCATGCATGCCAATAAAATGAAGACTCCTCTACTGATGGTTCACGGGGTTGCAGATAATAATTCGGGAACATATCCCATGCAAAGCGAACGATATTTTAATGCGTTAAAAGGACTTGGCGCCACCGTAAGATTAGTGATGCTTCCAAAAGAAAGTCATGGCTACAGGGCCAAAGAAAGTATTCTTCATCTGTTATGGGAACAAGATCAGTGGCTCGAAAAATACGTTAAAAACAAAGGAAATAATACCGAAAAAGGGACCCGGTAATTTATTGGTTTAGATATTTTTGGTAGGCATTGACCACCACATTCGCTTTTAAATCATGCAGTAGATTATACAGACCAAAAAAGGTTCTGTTGATATATAGAAAGTGGCGAGATCCCCTGTTTCCATTCATCTTTCTAATATGTTCATCCTTGGAATACCGCTGACTAAGGTCGGCGATGCGCGCCCAAAAAGTATCCGATCCAAAATCAAAATGTTCCTGGTTGAACGGTAAAGTAAAAAGTGTTAGTAATTCCTTGAACAAGGCTTTAAAAAATACCCGTTCTTCTTCAGTATCTTCTGGAGTAAGGATCTCTAATTCCTTTAATTTTTCTTCGAACAATACATCATTCTCTATAACTTCTTCCCTAGCCAGTTCAAAATAGGGAATATAAAACTCGTCTGGCACCTCTTTGATACAACCAAAATCGATAGCAATAAGCGAATTTCCTTCACTCACCAAAAAATTCCCGGGATGTGGATCTGCATGCACCTTGCGCAGCCCATGCATTTGATACATATAAAAATCCCATAAGGTCTGCCCTAATTGATCCCCAATTTCTTTAGAAAATGGTCTTTTGGTAAACTCACTAAGGTGTGTTCCTGTCATCCAGTCCATAGTGATGATCCGTTCGCTGGAAAGATCCTTGTAGTATTCAGGAAACTGCAGGTTAGGGAGGTGACGGCACGCATTTGAAATTTCTTCACTCTGTTGAAGTTCTAGAATATAGTTGGTCTCTTCTAGTAGTTTATTCTCTACCTCCTGGAAATATTTTTCTGAATCCTTTCCCTGAAGGTTGAACATACGGGTAGCAATGGGCTTCACAAGGGCCAGATCTGAAGTAATGCTCTGCGCCACTCCGGGATATTGGATCTTTACGGCCAGTTTCTTTCCATTTTTCTCAGCTCTGTGAACCTGCCCAATGCTGGCTGCATTAATGGAATCTTTCTCGAAGACATCGAAGACTTCTTCGGGAAAAGAACCCAAATATTTTTTGAAGGTCTTTCTTACCAGGGGAGCCGATAACGGGGGTACTGAAAACTGTGCCAAGGAGAAGCGCTCTACATAAGCTCTTGGCAAGAGGTTCTTTTCCATACTCAGCATTTGCGCTACTTTGAGGGCACTCCCCTTCAGGCTTTTTAAACCATCGTAAATGTCTGAGGCATTGTTTTCGTTAAGCTCTTCCCGAGATAGGTCAGAATTTACAAGCTTCTTACTGTAGTATTTTACATAGTTACCACCAACCTTCACACCGGTCTTTACCAATTTACCAGCTCTTTCAATTTTTCCCGTTGGGATCTTATCTAATGTTTTCATAGTTGATGGGGTATCAAAAAAAGTTGCCTAGGTCATGTTTTCCTTATAGAGAAACTTACCAAAATCGAGTATACTGCTTAAGGGGGTGTTTTCAAACACGTCAAATATTGTTTGTACCGACTTTTCTATGGCGATATCTGTTTTCTCAAATGATGGTGACGAATCATCACACCAAAATTTTAAAAGAAAAAGGAATTGCAACCATGCACCTTCTGAAAACAAAGCAGGATTGTGTTTGGAGATCTTAAATGGTTTGGTGGCATTGCCATCCTCAATGAGATCTGTTGCAAAGCCTTTTACTTGTTTCCGTAAACTTTTCAATTGTTCCATTTTCTTCAGCATAATACCCTGCTGACCAAGCGTAAATAAAACGTAACTTCTATTGAGTGTCAATAATTCAAAAAAAGTAAAAAAGAACGTCAGCATTTTATCCTTATTGGTAAAACTTTCGTACTCCTTATTTTTTTCGATCAGTTCTATGGTATTCACAAAAAAAGTATCCCAAATACTTTTTTGAAGACCTTCTATAGATCCAAAATGAGTGTAGAATTGATCTTCTGAAACGCCAATTGACTTGCAAAACTTGTAAACAGATGCAGGAATCTTTTCATGTTCCAACACTGATGTCATATATCCAGAAATAATTTGTTCCCTCTTGGAGGTAGCAGTAGATTTTTTCGCTGCCATATCGTTATTTTTGTTTATGTAAAATTACTATTTTTTAAACATTTAACTGTTAAGATTATCCGAATAATACAATGGCAATAAAAAAGCGTGCTTTCAAGTGAAAACACGCTTTCTAACAACCTAACCAATTAATAAACAAACTGATTACCAAATCAATTTTACTTTTTCATAGCAATGATTCTCCTGTAATCATAAAACAAATATACATTATGTTTAAGTCTTAACTCTATTTATTAAACAAAAATATTTGTTAAAGTTTTCTGTAACCTGGCATTTGAATAAAATTATGTGCCAGTTTGTCACAATACACAGACATGGTACTTTTTTTGACCTACGTAAGGCGTTAACTTAAAAATCGAAAAAATGGCAACAGGTAAGATCAATGTCTCTGTAGAGAATATTTTTCCTCTTATAAAAAAATTCTTGTACAGTGACCATGAAATATTCCTAAGAGAATTAATATCGAATGCGACAGATGCAACACTTAAATTAAAACACCTGAGCTCTCTTGGCGAGGCCAAGGTATCATATGGAAACCCTCTCATAGAGGTGAAGGTGGACAAAAAAGGTAAAAAACTGCATATTATTGACCAGGGTATTGGAATGACCCAGGAAGAGGTAAAAAAATATATTAATGAAGTGGCCTTTTCAGGTGCAGAAGAATTTTTAGACAAATACAAGGATGCGGGGAAAGATGCAGGAATCATAGGTCATTTTGGACTTGGATTTTATTCCTCTTTTATGGTAGCCAAAAAGGTTGAGATCCTCACTAAAAGTTATAAAGATGAGCCAGCAGCACATTGGAGTTGTGACGGTTCACCTGAATTCAGTTTAAAAAAGGGGAAAAAGGAAACCCGTGGGACTGAGATCATCTTGCATATTGCGGATGATTCCACAGAATTTCTTGAAGACCAACGTATTCGCGAGTTACTCACTAAGTACAACAAATTTATGCCCATTCCTATCAAGTTTGGAATGCGTACCGAGACCTTGCCCAAACCTGAAGGAGCCAAAGAAGAAGATCCGGCTCCCACAAAAGAGGTGGATGATATCATCAACAATCCTACTCCGGCCTGGACCAAAAAGCCTACTGAATTAAAAGAGGAGGATTATAAGTCTTTTTATAGGGAATTATATCCAATGCAGTTCGACGAACCGCTTTTTAATATTCATCTCAATGTTGATTATCCTTTTAATCTTACCGGAATACTATACTTTCCTAAACTGACCAACGATTTAAATATACAGAAGGACAGGATACAACTCTATCAAAATCAGGTATTTGTTACAGATAATGTAGAAGGGATCGTTCCGGAATTCCTCACAATGTTAAGAGGAGTGATAGACTCTCCGGATATTCCATTGAATGTTTCCCGTTCCTATTTGCAAGCGGATGGGGCTGTCAAAAAGATCTCCTCCTACATCTCCAGAAAAGTGGCAGACAAACTTACGTCCCTTTTTAAAGAGAATCGCGAAGATTTTGAGGCGAAATGGAACGATATTAAGATCGTCATTGAATATGGAATGCTCTCGGATGATAAGTTTTTTGAAAAAGCAGAAACCTTCGCCTTGTATCCAACCGTGGATGGAAAGTATTTCACCTTTGAAGAACTAAAAGAAAAAACGACAGCTTTACAAACCGATAAGGATGACAAGCTCGTAGTTTTATATGCTTCAGACAAAGAAGCACAGCACAGTTATATTGAAGCAGCGAAAGCCAAAGGTTTTGAAGTATTGCTCATGGATTCTCCAATTGTTGGGCACCTGCTTCAAAAACTGGAAACCTCCAAGGAGAAAGTATCCTTCGCCAGAGTAGATGCTGATCATCTGGATAACCTGATCAAAAAAGAGGAAACTCAGATCAGTAAACTCTCAGATGAAGAAAAAGAACAACTTAAGGCTCAGATAGAGGAAGCGGTAGGCGAAAAAGGTTACACAGTTCAATTAGAACCTATGGATAGTCAGGCGGCACCCTTTATTATTACAGAACCAGAGTTTATGCGAAGAATGAAGGAAATGCAACAAACCGGAGGAGGAATGTTCGGTATGGGAAATATGCCAGACATGTTTAATCTTGTGGTAAATACCAATCATGAACTTGTCAGTGAGATTTTGCATACTAAAACAGCCAAGAAAAGAGGTAGACTGATAAATCAGTCGCTCGATCTTGCCAGACTCTCCAAAGGTCTATTAAAAGGTGAAGCATTGACCAACTTTATTAAGCGCAGTTACGAAATGGTAAAATAATACCAAATTCCATAAAAAAAAGGCCGCTTTATCGAGCGGCCTTTTTATTTTTACTTTATGAATGAACACTGGCATCTTTACGTAATGGCCGCAATGTATATAGTTGCTGGAATACTGCATTTCGTAAAACCCAAGGCATACATGAGGATCATGCCCAATTATTTGCCTAACCACAAGGAATTGGTTTACGCCAGTGGTGTGGCAGAGATAGTCCATGGCATTGGATTATGTATCCCTCTTCTAAAAAGAATGGCCATAATTGGAATCATCCTAATGTTGGCTGTTTTTTTAATGGTGCATTTCTATATGCTCCGTGGTGAAAAAGAAGGGGCCGGCATCCCCAAATGGATCTTATTACTTCGTATCCCACTTCAATTTGGGTTGATGTATTGGGCCTATTGGTATTTTTGACCGCTGATCACTTATATTATCTGACGGTCTATTTTTTTTGCTAAAATAGTACATGCTTTTTTGCCCAACTTTTTTTCAGCCATATGATTTGTATGGCAACACAGCTGATAAATGTCATGGAAGAAAAAAGCAATACCTTACTATTAGATATAGAAGGTAAATTAATGTTAGCCATTATTTTGGATCGCTCTATTAATTGTGAGAATAAAGAAGTTAGTACTGCCCCTTGTTCGCCTGAAAAATATCCAATAGCCAACAGACTTATGGCAATGACCCCAATAAAAAACCAGGATGCCTTTGAAATTAAGGGAGTATAAATAATTTGAGTGCTTTGTTCTCTTTCTGCTTCTATTGCAGCAAGTACATTATGTGTAAATTGACCTTGTGGTTCCTCAAAAGGGATCTCTTTTGTGAGCTGTCTTATTAAGTCTTCTATTACTCTTTCATTTTCAGTATTCATAATTTATTTCTTTTTCTGTCGTCAAAAAAGTACTCAATAGTATTGCCAGTTGCTTTCTACTTCGAAATAACCTTACTTTTATTAGTTGCGTATTTAATGAAACTATTTCTGCAATCTCACGTATTGATAATTCATCAAAATAATACAAGGTCACAATAACAGCATCTTCCTCTCTCAATTGATCTATTGCCGACTTTATAATTCTTGCACGTTCTTGCTTTTCTATTTCTTCCAAGATCATATTATTAACCTTAATATCTATCTGTTCATACTTATCCAAGGAAATAGAAGCAATATGCCGCTTCCTTTTCTTGAGTTGATCTAAGCTTTTATGATATGCTATTTTATACAACCACGTAGAGAATTTAGCTGTTCCTTTAAAGGTGCCCAGAGCTTTATATGCCTTCAAAAAAGTATCCTGTGCCATTTCCTCAGCATCTTCCTTATTTCTTAGCATTCTGCAACCTAAGGTAAAGATCATATTTTTATAACGGTCTATAAGTATTCCAAAAGCCTTCATGTCACCATGAAGGCTTTTACTAACTAAATCTGAGTCCTCTAGCTGCATCATTTGTATTATAAGACGCTTTGCTTCTACTTATGGTTACATAAATTTTAAAAAAAAAACATCATTTGTGTAACCCATCCTAGAATTTTGTCGTCATAGCTTTAAACAATGTTTAATTAATTCAAAATAAAATGGGAGGAGAAGTATTAGTATTTATTGTAATATTTTTAGTCATTTTTGGTATCGCTTATCTTTATTTTTCAACTAGAAATAAGGAGCGTTTAGCCCTCATTGAAAAGGGGGCAGAGGCCAGTATTTTTGTAAAAGGGAAACGAGAAGGTGCCGCACCCTTTTGGAAAATCCTTATTTTAAATTTCGCTCTGTTATTAATGGGTATAGGATTAGCCATTTTCATAGCCTCTCTTATGGTAAATATTATGGCGGTAGATGAAGAAGTAGCCTATCCGGGGACTATTTTCCTTATGGCGGGATTGGGATTATATCTGGGCTTTACACTCACTAAAAAACTTGAGAAAGAAGAATAATAGTACATTTTTAAAAGTCGTATATGTTAAAACCAAGGTACAGGCCTTGGTTTTTTCTTTTTATGGCCCTTTGAAATACTTTTACATTTTTTTTATTAAATTATCTAGCCTATCAATTATTTCAGGACTTACGGTCCCAATTTAATATCCTATCGCTCCTAAGAATGAATAATCTTTTGAACTTTAATTTTCAGATTCTTTTGGATGCCATTGGCTTGATTCAAGGAGTGACCATTGGTATTTTACTTATAGCCATGAGCCTCCGAAAATCGAGGAACTCCCTCTATCTTGGGCTTTTTCTGCTTTTTTACTCTTTGGAATTAGCTACCTGGATATCAACAAATAGCAGGATATCTGAAATTTACCCGGATATTTTTCTTTTACCATTCAATTTTTCATGGATACTTTTCCCTTTGTTCTACATCTACACGCAACAAGTTTCTGTTTTTTCGGATAAGAAGATAAAATATTGGTTATGCTACCCAGGGATTGTAACGATTGTGGCTCAATTGGTAATTTTTTGGCTTCCTTTCGAAATGAAACAAAAAATTGATGACAGCCTGTGGCATGTGCTTATTTTTTGGGTTTTAGGCAATTATTATTCCTGGTTCATCGGTGTTTGGAATTTGCGGATGCTTTACAGACATAGAATAGAGGTTCTGAACACATATTCATATGTATCTTTTAAAGAGCTGCAATGGGCTCGTTTTTTTCTGATCTATCTTTTGTTTACCTCCGTTTTCGGCCATATTATTGCATACGGCTTCCCCACATCCATAGAAGATAACACCATTTTTTCGGTTATGGACCTGATTGCTATTTATTGGGTATCTTATTTTGGGATCTCACAAAGAAATGTGCGCTCATTGTTGACAATTAATTGGACCAGCAATATCTCGCAAAACAAAACAACAGACAAAACTAGCTCCCTCGAAGTAATACCGGTAAGATTAGAAAAAATAATGGTTACTATAGACGACTACCTGATTAATTCTGAGAGATTTATTTATCCGGAAATGACCATTATGGATCTTGCCGAGGGAATAAATGAGCATCCTAAACTTGTATCCGAAGCTATAAATACAGTTGGCAAACAAAACTTCAATACCTATATAAATCGATATCGTATAAAAAAAGCAAAGGTCTTACTCCAAACCGATAAAAGCAAAAATTTGAGTATTGAAGGAATCGGTATTGAAGTTGGATTTAAAAGCAAGAGCGCCTTTTATTCGGCTTTTAAAAAATTTACAGGAACAACTCCAACAAAATATAAAGAGGATGTACTGGTATAGATATTTTTTTTTAACAGTCCTTTGTTCCACCTAAAAGTCTGATTTACAAAACTAGCCAAGGTATCGATTCCCAATTCCTATCTGAAAGAGTTGTTATTTAACAAGAAGCATTCTAGTTCTATTTTCTGAAATCAGAACATAAATTTTAATAGTTAGTTAGGGAACTCCCTTTTCTAAGTGCATTTTTACTAAAAAAAGATGAACTTCAACAAGAAGAGTTTTATCCTATTTTTGATTTTTATGTGGTCGGTGTACGTAGCGTGGGCAATTGATGTTCAATCAACCATAAAAATATACCCTGAAAGCACAACTCGCTATGATCTTTGGCTTCTGCCCTATTTAATTCTGTTTACAGCATATGCGATCTATTTATTAATTCGAAAGCAAGACACTGATAATAGGTAACTATTTAGTTATTGTAATTTGATCCAAAATTTAATATAGTTTTCTGGTTTCCCTATTAGATCCCGATTTTGCAGGAGCTCAAAAAATACCAAGAACGGTCGTAAATTAAGTGAAACTACAATTAAATACCCTTTTGGTTTCCCCTACAATAGAAGTTCTTACACGGTCTTTAAGAAAGTTAGTGGAATTACTCCAAACAAGTATCACATAATCATCGCTGACTGCTTAATTAGTATTTATTCCTGGGAAAATAGGGATACCAATCCAACAAAAATACAGGTCCTTGCCTGTATTGATTGATGATGTAGCTTTAAAACGGACAATTTGAAAGTTGTTTTGTACTGATTTCCGAAATCCAAACACATTGAACCTTTTCATGGTATGCTATCCGAAAATATTTATCGAAACTTTATGTTAGAGTAGTATAGGGTTAAAACTGATCTAGACCGCATGAACATGAATGAGAAAAGAACAGGACCCGGATAACCATATTATAAAGTGAAATTTCTAAAATATACGATTTAGGACATATTAGACAAATTAAGTGACTAGCCTCTGCTTCAAAAAATTGCATGGTCTATTTGCCATAAATTAAGATTTACAGTTTAACGGTTTATAATAATACCACAGGAAATTTAAGTCCTTGAAATGCTTCTTAAAAAGTTTACCATGATAAAAAAAGAAAATCAAAAGGCCAAAATTCTTAAGTATATTGACATAAATGCTGCAGGAAATTTCAATACATGGAATCCTGTTCACATAGCTGAATTGAAGAAAAAAGAATTTAGTACAGATCTTGGACAGAAAGTACTGTTCGAAAACGAATATCTGCGTATTTGGGAAGTTATATTATTGCCTAAAGAGCGACTGCCCTTTCGAAAAATAAATTTGGGTTATTGCTGGGTAGCAGGCTCTGAAGGCATGGTGATTTCTAGGTTTTCTGATGGAAAAATTGTCCTAATACATGTAGAAAAAGGAGATTCTGAGTTTTTAGACCATGGGAATAATTATGCCATTTATGATTTAGAAAATATAGGACAAGACATTCTATTTTTTCAATTTACGGAATTTAAGGGTGAGCAACTGTTCGATAAATCAGGAATTCCGCAAAGCATAAAACGAAATACTACTCGGGACCTATAACACCTTTAAACTTTTATCTAAGGATGAACAATGAGGCATTGTCATATAGAAAGGCCGCATGATAGCAGTTGGTTTCATATCTTTAAAGAATGCAAGTGATCTCTACAAATATAGGGCAGCCCACCACAATTCATTGGAACGGGAAGCAAGAACCTACAGGCATCTATAAATACCCCGTTACTGAACCAATTTTTCTTAGGTCCTCACAGGTAGATAAGGATACTGTCTCGGATCCTAAGCATCATGGAGGTACTTTTAAAGCCTGTTATCTTTTTTCGTCAACACACTATCCTTACTGGCGGGAACGCTACCCTGCATTAGATTGGGACTGGGGCATGTTTGGTGAAAACATCACCATAGACCACATGGATGAAACAGCATTGATCATAGGTGCTACATACCGCCTGGGCAATGCCTTAGTGCAAATTACAATTCCACGAGAACCTTGTTACAAGTTAGGAGTGCGATTTAAGGACCAGAAGATCATTAAAGCGTTTGTGGATCATGGCCACCCTGGCACTTATGTTAAAGTAGTGCAAGAAGGAACAGTTCAAACAGGAGATCTCTTCGAATTAGCGGAACAGGAATATCACAACCTAACTATCTACAATTACTATAAAATGCTGTATGCCCGGGAAAAGGACCAGGAACTATTAAAAATAGTACAGCGATTAGATGCAATCCCTCAGCGAACTAAGGATAAATGGAAGAAATATCAAAAAAAGGGGCCTTAAGCCCCTTTTTCAATGAATTAAACTAAACTTACTTAACCACGTAATACTCATAATACGTTTCGTTTCCGTTGCTAACGATCACTTTATAATTGTCTTTAACGGCGCTGCTAAAGTTAAAAGCCTTTTCCACCACTAGTTTATCCTTAAGGGTTTCCTTAAAAACAACCCGGTTGTCACTATCGATCACCTTGATCCGAACATCATCCATTTCCTGGTTGAAAAAGTTCATAAACAGTTTGTCTTCTGTTTTTCTAAAATAAGGACGGTGCTCAGCCTTGGTGATTATACTTGTTCCGTTTTTTTGAACTGATATAACAGATGTAGTAGTATGCCCAAAACCGATCGCAGTTGCAAATAAGAAGGCAATTGCAGTAATACTTTTAAATGTTTTCATGTTTCTTTTTTTAGTTATTAATAAGATTCAGGACAAACTTACATTTGTATTAAGGCAGATGCTACTGCATATTTTTCTCATTTATGTTCTATTTTAACAAGTGATAGCGTTAATTATTTCATAATAGGTAATATACCATATATTTTGGGTAATTTTGCAAAGTAAGCTCCCTTCGGGGAGTTGTAATTTTACATTGAATTACTAGGAACATGATACAACAGAAACCGACCTTTGAAGCAATTGCCCCAGATTTTGGGAACTCATTCACCTACCAGAAATTTGATGAGTATAAGCTAAACAAAAACAATGTTTGGCATTACCATCCTGAAATAGAACTTGTGTATGTAAATGGGGGAGCCGGAAAACGCCAAATTGGTAGTCATGTTTCCTATTATACCAATGGAGACCTCATCCTTATTGGAAGCAATCTACCGCACTGTGGACTAACAGACAAACTAACAGGAAACAAAAAAGAAACGGTGATCCAAATGAAGCTCGATTTTCTTGGAAATGATTTCTTTAATATTCCTGAAATGAAGCACATACAGTCACTCTTTACGCTGGCTGCCGGTGGTATTGCCTTTTCAGGGAAAACAAAGAGAAATATTGGTGATAAGATGGAAGTGTTGGAATATCAAACAGATTTTCAGCGCTTGTTGTCTATTCTTAACATTCTGAATGAATTAGCCTCTTCAGAAGAGTACAAGGTTCTGAATGCAGCCGGTTTCTCCTTAAAAACAGAAGTAAAGGATAATGACCGCATCAATGTGGTCTTTAATCATGTTAAGCAACATTATAAAGAAGATATCTCCCTGGATGAAATGGCAGATATGGTCAGTATGACCGTACCGTCCTTCTGTCGTTATTTTAAAAAGATCACCAACAAAACCTTTGTGCAATTTGTGAACGAATGCCGTTTGGTGCACGCCTCCAAACTATTGGCCGAGCAGCCAATAAGTATAACCGAAGTTTGCTTTGAAAGCGGATTTAATAATTTCTCTCACTTCAACAAATCATTCAAAGCGTTCACGGGTCGTAATCCTTCGGAATATAGAAATGAACTTAAAAAAGTAATGACCTGAAACAAATGACGCAGGAATCTTTAAAAATTGACCTACCACAAAGTGATATAACGTTTTATCCTAACTTTCTATCTGAAGAGAAAGCCACCATACTAATGGGGACGTTACAAACAACTATTGCCTGGCAACAAGACAATATTACGGTATTTGGCAAAACATATCCTCAACCCCGTCTCACGGCACTTTATGGTAATAACGGGCAGCCCTATTCCTATTCTAATATCACCATGTATCCTCATCCCTTTACAAAAGAGTTGGAGGAAGTTAAAACAAACATTGAATCCCTTATTTCCACTACGGTGTTCTCCAGCTGTTTGTTAAATCTATATAGGGATGGAAAGGATAGTAATGGCTGGCATGCAGATGACGAAGCTTCTTTGGGCAAAAATCCGGTGATAGCCTCCCTTTCACTAGGTGAAGAACGTTTTTTTCATTTTAAACATAAGAAAGATAAAACCCTGAAACACAAAATGCTCCTAACACATGGCAGCTTGCTTGTTATGAAGGGAAGCACCCAGCATAATTGGCTTCATCAGATACCAAAGACCAGCAGAATGATAGGCGAGCGAATCAACCTTACTTTTCGTGTACTTCTTTAAACTAATGACATTTTAATATCTTTGCACCGCTATGAAATCAGAATTTACAGAACGGGAACTAGACCGTATCATTGAAATGGCCTGGGAAGACAGGACACCATTTGAAGCCATAACCTTTCAATTTGGGATCACGGAGCAAGAGACCATACAGATTATGCGAAGGGAAATGAAACCCAGCAGTTTTAAAATGTGGCGTAAAAGGGTACAAGGCAGAGCAACAAAACATGCCAAACTGAGATCGGGAACTACAGCCCGTTTTAAAAGTAGCCGTCAGAAGAATATATCTGGAAATAAGATCTCTAAACGTTAATCAAAAATATC
>JAHEHU010000148.1 GCA_024639765.1 Eudoraea sp. | reverse complement strand
GGCCTGTAAGGGTTCATCAACATTTCCTTTTGGCGCAGGAATACGATTAATAATAGCGGTCAGAATATCTTTAATACCGATACCCGTTTTGGCACTGGCCGGGATTACTTCTTCAGGCTTACACCCTAATAATTCTACAATATCATCGGTAACCTCTTCCGGATTGGCACTTGGTAAATCGACCTTGTTTAAAATGGGAATAATTTCGAGATCATTTTCCAGAGCCAGATATAAATTCGATATAGTCTGAGCCTGTATACTTTGAGCAGCATCTACTACCAAAAGGGCACCTTCACAAGCCGCTATAGAGCGCGATACTTCATAGGAGAAATCTACATGGCCGGGGGTATCTATTAAATTAAGTACATAGGCCTCGCCTTCATGTTCGTATTCCATCTGGATGGCATGACTCTTAATGGTAATACCACGCTCACGCTCCAGATCCATATTATCCAGAAGCTGTTCTTTCTTTTCCCGTTCTGTTACAGAACCTGTAAAATCTAACAGCCTGTCTGCCAAAGTACTCTTGCCATGGTCTATATGGGCTATAATACAGAAATTACGAATGTGTTTCATTTTCTTACTCTGGCTATTTCAAATTGGCTGCAAAGATACAGTTTTCTGCTTCTTAATCCTGCCACTCGGCAATAAACAAATTGGTATCACGGGTTCCGCCATTATTGCGGTTACTGGAAAATGCCAGGAATTTGCCATTATTGGAAAATACCGGAAAGGCATCAAAAGTTTTTCCATGGGTAACCCGTTCCAAATTCTTGCCATCTATATCAATAAGATAGAGATTAAAAGGAAAGCCCTTTTCGGCCTCAAAATTACTCGAAAATAGAATCTTTTCTCCTGAAGGATGAAAGAAGGGACTCCAGTTGGCATTACCAAGAAAAGTTAATTGCCTTAAATCACTGCCGTCAGAATTGCATATAAAAAGTTCCATTTCTGTTGGTTGTACCAATCCCTGGGCAAGTAATTCTTTATACTCTTTTATCGCGTCCTCTGTTTTCGGCCTTGAGGCCCGGAAAATTATTTTTTTACCGTCAGGAGAGAAAAAAGCACCTCCGTCATAACCCAACTCATCAGTTATTTGTAAAACTTCGGTTCCATCTAAGTTCATTGTATATAATTCCAGGTCCCCGCTTCTGGTGGAAGTAAATACTATTTTATCTCCCTGGGGAGAAACCGTGGCTTCCGCATCATAGCCCGGCTCGCTGGTAAGTTGTGTAACAATATTGCCTTTCAGATCGGACACAAATATGTCGAAGGAATCATATACCGGCCAAACGTATTTCCCGTTTTTGCGCAAAGGAACTTCAGGGCATTCTTTGTTGACCAGATGCGTCGATGCATATACAAACTGTTTGTTGTCAGGAAGAAAATAGGCACAGGTAGTTCGCCCCATTCCGGTGCTTATCATTGGGGGTTTGTTATCCCTGAAGGTCTCCTGGAAATTCATCAGAAAAATCTGGTCGCACTGCATTCCCCAGGCAGCATTATTAGATTGAAAAACCAGTTTGCTATCATCAAAACTCCAATAAGCTTCAGCATTGTCTCCGCCAAAAGTAACCTGGCGTATAGACTTAAAGTGCTTTTCTTCCGGATAGATAAGTGTGTCGGCCCCTGCCATTACCGAAAGCGTTTCTTTTTCCGGCAGCGCTTTTTTGGATTTGCTTTTACAGGCCAAAATGGTCAATAAAATGAAGAAGGACACCAAAGTTTTCATAGGATGCTTAATTTTGAACAAATTTAGGAGCAAAACGGATGAAAAAAATAATTCTCGGTGTATTTTTTATACTAGCCTTCGGATGTAAAACCAAATCACCCAAAATAGCCACCATGGAGGAAGAGGTTGCGGTCCTTGCAAGTGATGAATTCAAAGGCAGGGAAACCGGAACTGAAGAAGAACTCAAGGCTGCAGAATATATCATGGGTCAGATGGTTGAAATAGGACTCAACCCCAAAGGTAATGCCGGAACCTATTACCAGACCTTTACTTTTAAGCCCAGGAAAGACCCGCATCAACAAATTGGTTTTCAGGAGCCCGGTGACAGCACAATAACCGGAACTAATGTCATTGGCTTTATAGATAATAAATCCTCAAACACGGTAGTAATAGGTGCCCATTATGACCATTTGGGATATGGAGGCGAAGGTTCTTTGCACAGGGGCGAACCGGAGGTACATAACGGGGCAGATGATAATGCCAGTGGCGTGGCTGTAATGCTCGATTTGGCAAATAATATCAAGAATGCAGAACTAGCTACAAACTATTTGTTTATTACTTTTTCGGGCGAGGAAATGGGACTTTTAGGCTCCAATTTTTTTACAAAAAACCCCACACTCGATCTTGGACAGGTTTCCTATATGTTTAACCTGGATATGGTGGGCAGGTTAAGGGAAGACAAAACGCTTTCAGTAAGCGGCACCGGCACCTCTCCCATATGGCCCCAGGTACTAAATGCTTCTAATCCCGGATTTAAATTGGTTTTAAATGAATCTGGAGTAGGCCCGTCTGATCATACCTCTTTCTACCTGAGTGATATCCCGGTCTTACATTTTTTTACAGGACAGCATGAGGATTATCACAAGCCCACAGATGATGCGGAGAAATTGAATTATGAGGGGATGCGACTCATCAGCACCTATTTGTTGAGCCTTGTTCAGGAATTGGATGATGACCAAAAACTGGCTTTCAGAAAAACCAAAAATGAGAGTGAAGAAGTGCCTAGATTTAAAGTTGCCCTTGGTGTAATCCCGGATTACCTGTTTGACGGGAAAGGGATGCGAATTGATGGCATAAGCGAAGATAAACCAGCACAAAAAGCAGGTTTACAGAAAGGAGATATTGTTGTTCAACTTGGAGATAGTACTGTGGTGGATATGATGAGCTATATGCGCGCCCTATCAGCTTTTGAGCCGGGCGATACAACTACGGTACACGTAAGGCGCAATGACCAAAGCCTTAAGGCATCAATTACATTCTGATTTTAATGGAACCGGACCAATTTAAGAACCTCAGCCAGCGTGTTTACCAGGCTATAACTCAATTTTGGTTTAGTAAACCCTCCAATATAGATACGTGAAAAGGAAAAAGACCGTTAAAGGCAATAGCCTCTCTTTTATGATGAACAATGTAAATTATTTTATAGCTTTACGGACTAAACCTACCAGACTGTGAGATTCCCCGTACTATTCTTCTTAGGAATATTACCTTTAGCCATGGCCAGCCAAACCTTTGAGGTAAGCGGATCTGTAAGGGATACTGAGGGGAAACCAATTCCATTTGCGAACGTAATTCTCCTGAAAGCAGCTGATAATACACAGGTAAATGGAATTTCAGCTGATGAATCCGGCCGCTTTATTTTAAATGGTATCCCGGAAGATGTATATTATTTGCAGGCAAAATATTTTGGGTATAAGTCTGTCCTTGTGGCATTGGAAATAAAAAGAAACATTCAGATTGGCGCACTTGTACTGGAGGCTGATAGCGAATGGCTGAACGAGGTAGTGGTAACTGGTCAGAGACCGACCGTAGAACGCAAGGCAGACCGGATTATTTTCAATGTGGAAAATACAGTAATTGCCGAAGGAAGCAGCTGGGATATTCTGCGTAATGCCCCGGGGGTCATTATCTTGCAAGACAATTTAGAAATACGAGGGCGACCAACGGCAGTTTATCTCAATGATCGTAAAATACAATTATCCCAAACAGAAATCCGGGATTTTTTAAAAGGGCTTTCCGGAGATATGATATCTTCTGTGGAGGTCATTCCAAATCCCCCGGCCAGTTATGAAGCTGCAGATGGATCCATCCTAAATATCCGTACTAAAGAGAATATTGTACCTGGTTATAAAGGCAACATCAGAGGGCAATATACACAAGCTGTGTTTGCTAAATACAGCCTGGGAACCGGTCATTACTTCAAAAACGACAAAGTCAGTATTTTCGCAAATTATGTGATCAATCCAAGAAAAGAGTTTAAAAGGATAAACAACGGAATTAACTTTATTAATGATCAGGATGATGTTTTTGCACGCTGGAATACCGGATTAGAGCAAATTACTCGTTCACAGGGCCAGCAAGCCAATTTTATCTTTGATTATAAGCCAGGCGAGCGCGATTTGTTAAATTTTACATCCAGTCTTAATTTTTCCCCAAACAAAAAAATTGCAAATGAGCTAAATACCGAAATGCTGGACGGTTTAGGAGTGCTCGATTCTACACTTCTTAACAATAGTTCAATTACAGACGACCTGGTGAACCTTTCCTTTGATTTAAATTATGAACGCAAACTGAAGAAAGAGGGAGCCACCATAAAGGCGAATGCGCACTACACCTATTATGAATTATCTCGCCTGCAAGACGGATCCAGTGATTATTTTGATCCTTCAGGGACCTTTATACGAAATTTTAATTTTTCTACGGATGCCCTTCAGGACATCAATATTTTTACCGGACAGGTAGATTTTTATACGCCTCTGAAATCCGGTAGTTTTGAAAGCGGACTTAAGGGTTCATGGATTGAATCTAAAAGCGGAATTGATTATTTTGATGTAAACAATAACCAGCCCCCCTTTGATATTGCGCTGTCAGATATTTTTAAATACAGAGAAGGAGTTTTTGCAGGCTATGCAAGCTTTTCACAGGATTGGGAGAAATGGTCGCTGAAGTTTGGCCTGCGGGCGGAACAAACCAATATAGAATCGAATTCGGAAACTTTGCGACAGATCAATAAACAAAACTACTTTAGGTTATTTCCGTCTGTGTACCTTTCCCGGAAACTTGGAGAAGAAAATAGCCTTACGTTCGATTACAGCAGGAAACTTACCAGGCCTAACTACTCTGACCTGAACCCATTCCGGTATTTTCTTAACGAGAATAATTACATTCAGGGGAACCCCAACCTGGTTCCCAATTTCAGCCATAATTTTAACTTAAATTATACAATCAAAGACACTTATTTCATAGACG
>JAHEHU010000056.1 GCA_024639765.1 Eudoraea sp. | reverse complement strand
CAAATAAACGGTGCAAGCAGAACAGGAGCCCCGATCACAAACGACCTTTGTTCCTGTAAGTTCCAAATGGTCTCTTAAGGCCGAGGCCAATGTTGTTCTCGGTTCCACACTTATTGAATTCGTAATACCATTGACCTTCATTTTGATGGTAACGGCTTCAGGCCCATATTCTTTGCCAGCTACAGTTTGTTCTTTATAATCAAACGCAAAGGCATTTGAAGTTAAAAAAACACTCCCTGCAGTAGATAATCCGGCACCTCTAATGAAACCTCGCCTTGTTATACCTTTTGTCGGTTTAGGTTCGGATCCTTGGTTTTTATCTTCCATAGAACTACAAATAAATTTATTAAATTATCAATCTAACTCAAGCCATAGAAAGTTACGATAATATTCATTTAGAAAGAATAAAAATAAGTTCTAATTTCCCTACCAGGATTTGCAAAAAAATTTGAATAAAATGCTGGTGTTAAAAAGACCCGAAATAAAGTCTAATATTATTTGCAAAAAAGTGTTGTTTCCTATGGTTCTAAAAAAATGAACATAATTTAGGGCACTTCTTATTCCTTGGGTGTATTTATTCTTATTTAGATTTGCTTTCAATCTAACAATTTCTTGTTTAAGAAGGGTAGCGAGCGGTCCCGACCCTTTGTTCACATCTTTCATTAGAGAACTTATGCTTCACCATCATGAAAACACGAACCATACAACCTGTCAGACCTAATGTGGCCATTCACCAACCAATCTATCAATCAATTTTATTTTACTTTAATTTTGAAATTGATACACTACTTTTCAAAAGGTCACAGAAGTAAAATATATTTCTTTACTATATTTAATTGGGAGATTTAACTATTTATGTTGCATAACGAATCAAATAACAATAAATACCATGAAAATATGACGGATGAACAACTCGCCAAAATTGTTTCGCATGGAGGTGGAGCAGAGTTTTTTGGCTATTTGTACGATAGATATGCCGTCAAGGTTTATAATAAGTGCTACAGTTTTGTGAAAAATTCTGATGAAGCCAAAGACTTGGCACAAGACGTGTTTTTACGTGCTTATCTCAAACTTGGGAGTTATGACCCCCAGAAAGCGGCCTTTTCCACGTGGCTATATGTCGTCACCTATAATTTATGTACCAATTATGTCACCCGAAGCAAAAAAATGTACAGCCACGATGAAATGAAATTGGGGAAAAAACTACAATCTGAAATCATGGATGAAGAAATTGACATAGAAGAAATCAATGAATTGAATCCTGATAAATTAAAAATGGTTTTGGATAAAATTCCTGCATCCGACAAAGCCCTTTTGCTCCTAAAATACCAAGATGATGCCCCAATCAAAGAACTTGAGGCCTTATTGGGAGTTGGGGAAAGCGCGGTCAAAATGCGTTTAAACCGCGCCAAGTTAAAAGTTGTCAAAACCTATAATTCACTTTAGATCATGACTAAGAATATCTTTGAAAAAATAGAAACTGAAAAAAGAGTTCCCGAGGATACGAAAGAGGAGATTATTATAAAAATAAAATCTGTTGAAAAAGGAAAAGATTCTTCAGGTCTTTTCAATACCAAACTCTATGGAGCCTTGGTGAATTTTTTCAAACTAAAAAAAAATTGAATTTGATTTTATCCCTGATTTATTACAAAATAAAACTACTGATAAAAACAACCTTAGTACAGTCAATAAAAAGGAACTTTAGTAGTGTCTTTCATTTTATTAGCCTAATAATTTTTGACTAACAATCTTGCTCTCTGAAATCTCTTCATCTTCATCGTCATAGTTGATTTTATTGGTATAAGATATTTCAAAACTTTTCCCTTTGAAAACATCAGATCTTATGTCATGTTTCTTTAAGATCTTTTCGTTAGTTTTTCAAACTCTAAATTATAGCTATCACGACCTATAAAGAAAAAAGGTCCATCATCAAAGCCATTAAAGGTGGCCACGGTTTTTTCGACGTCTTGCTGCGTTGTGGCAGACAAGATCAGGCTAAAGACAATCAAAAGCTTTTTCATGTGAACTAAAAATTAATTTATTTTCAGTTTATAGCCTAAAAGAATATTAGGTCACGTTTTCTTGTACAGAAATTTACCTCTACTACAATCAACCAAATGAGAAAAATAAGTGACCTTTTTCATTATCTGTGTAAAAAGAGAAAACAATTTTAAAGACGAAATGAAAAAACAAATGGTTTTCCTTGGTGCAGTATTGGCGACGCTTTCATTGACTGCACAGAAGAAACAAAAAATCGCAGGGAACAAGGAGGTTACACTATTAGCTAAGGAAATTTTACAAGTTTTCAATGCCCTTGAGGTAAACGATGATTTAGAAATCAATATTTCCCAAGGAAGTTCTAACAGTTATCGGCTTAACGCAGATACCAATTTGCATACAGTGGTACAGTTTATAGTTACAGACAGTATTTTAAAGGTATTTACGACCGATGAAATTACTAGCAGTAAGAAATTGGAAATAGACCTTACAGTTAAAGAACTGGAACACTTAATCTTAAAAAATGATTCAAAGGTGAAGGGAGATGGCCAACTCAGTGCTGACAAATTCTATCTGAGTGGATACAATGGTTCTCGGTTCGATTTGGATGTGTACGCTGATGATGTTACTGTGACCCTCCACAGAAATGCGGGAGGCAAACTCAATATTGATTCTGAGAATACCACTATAATTATGAGCGACCGGACCGATATGAAGGCCTCCGTAATTGCGGACAAGGTTAGAGTAACATTGAATAACACTGCAGATTTAGATTTAAATGGTGATGCAGACTATGCGGCCTTTAACCTAAAGAAATCATCTAATCTGAATGCTCGTAAAATGCGCGTAAGTTCTGCTGATCTTTATACTTCCAATACATCGGATGTTTATGTGAATGCTAGTAGAAATCTTGAGGTAGATGCGCAGGGCAAAAGTAACGTATATGTTTATGGCAATCCTAATGTGGAAATCAAGGGATTGACCGATAAGTCAAAAATTATCAAAAAGTAAATTCTCTGACAGACTAGGAATCATATTATCTTTGCGTTGTATTCCTATATAGATATGAAAAAACAATATTTTGTCTTTTTATTATGTTTTTTTTGGCTTGCCGTTATTTTGGGACAGAAAAAAGATGATAAAGAAATTGCCGGATTAATTACTAACCTCAAGCAAGATATTCGGGGACCTTATAAAGACATCCGCTGGTTCTGCACGGATGGCAGTATTCGGCAACCCAAAGACCCTTGCCCAGATGAAATTGGACCGGGGGTGCAACATGCCCGTTACAGAGATGATGTATTGGCCCTGGTAAAATCAAATCACATTCATTTAGGTCAAATTTTGGCCTATACAGATGCCAAGGCTTTTTGGGATTCAGAAAATGAACATCAAAGGTTAAAACAGTACCAGCTTGAAAAGTACTTGAAAAGCATTGACAATGGATGGATTCTAAGAAAAGGCCAGTATTATCGCGGGGCAATTCAAGCGGAAGATGAAGAAGCCTGGGGGATTGATTTTTATAAATGGCTATTGAAGAATGACAAAGAATTGACAAAGAATTTTTTTCTCATCCGCCAATCCCTAAAAGACATTCCCCATAGTGGTGATGATAATGTTGCTCAAGCTATGCGAAGTCAGTCAAAATTACTTTCTGATGCTTATTTGCCTTTTATGGAACTGCGCATTAAAATACATGGGCAACCCGAGTCTTCCGATATCAAAAAAGTTGAAAACTTTAAAAAACAACACGAGGGCAAATTTACGAACGTCCTCAAAAGTCAATTTGATGAACTGCTGCAGACCATGCGGAAGTTCCATAAGCCTGTCGAGCTTTCATCCCTAAAGATATATATTGGCAAGCTCTCGAATGGAGATATAAAAAATGCCCTTGAGCAATTCGCCTCGAATGAGAATCTCGCTTCCAATCCCAAGGATTTAGTCAAAGAAGCTTCTGAACTTTTGTTAAAAATCAGGGATGGACTGCTCGAGGAAAAAAATCCTGCTTCAAGACTTCAATTGTTGGACACATCACTAAAGTTGGAAGAATTGGTGTTCAAAAATGCCTCTGATTGGGAAACTGTTGATTTAAAATCCCTGCTTGAAAAAATCTGCCATTTGGGAATGGCCAGTGCTGGCTCTGGTTATATTGAACTTTGGGAATGGGAACAAATCATGGGTGACCTCTCTACGTATGAAACCGAAGCCCTGACCTTGGACCAGTTAAACCAGGTATTGCAGCGTGCCCGAAGTGAGGTGGAATGGAGCGCAAGTATGGTCAAGGCCAATTACACCGATGTTGTGTTAACGTATGCGGCTTTTGAACCTTTGGCCGAAGGCTTTATTGATGATAAAATACGGGGTTCAATCGCATTGCACTTAGGACTTACAGTCGGAGAATTGGGCAACTTTATTGCCAATGAGTCGGCTTTGACCAACCAAGTACTAGACTTACCAAACCAAAGTACTGTTCGTGGACTCAACCCGGGCTATGCTTTTGGGGAGTTGGTGGTAGTTGGTGGCACTTCTGGAGATATTGAAGTCTCTTCCGATAAAATCTATGCATTTCTACGGCCACCTTCTGACTTAAAGCCCGTGGCGGGCATTGCAACGGTCGCTGAGGGCAACTTGGTTTCACACGTACAGCTGTTGGCACGTAATTTAGGAATTCCAAATGCCGCGCTTTCCGATGAAAACCTGCAACAATTAAAGAAATACGACGGTCAGCGCATGTTTTATGCGGTGTCAAACATGGGCAATGTCATCTTGAAGCCTGAAGCTAAGATGACTCCTGAAGAACGTGCCCTTTTTGCGAAAAAACAGCGAAAGGAAGAACGCATTGAAGTACCCGTTGACCAAATCCGGTTGGATGAAAAAAGTGTTTTGAACATGCGAAATGTCGATGCTGAAGATTCAGGTAAATTATGCGGCCCCAAAGCTGCCAATCTGGGGCAGTTGAAAAAAATGTTCCCTGAGAATGTGGTCGAGGGCTTGGTAATACCCTTCGGAATTTTTAGGGAACACATGGAACAACCGATGGCAGGGCAAGAGATGTCTTACTGGACCTTTTTAAACCAAATGTTCCAACAGGCCAATAGAATGCTGACCGACAGCATTAATACCAAGGAAATTGAACACTACCAATTGCAACAACTGGAAATACTGCGTGAGGCTATCAAAAAAATGCCGTTGAACGATACCTTTGTTGCAGACCTCAAAAAAGGATTCAAAAAGGTTTTGGGTGATGAACTTGGTAAAGTACCCGTTTTTCTTCGCAGTGATACCAATATGGAAGACTTAAAGGATTTTACCGGTGCGGGACTTAACCTCACTCTTTTTAATGTGGTGGATGAGGAGAAGATTTTAGAGGGTATTCGTTCCGTCTGGGCCTCTCCCTACACTGAACGAAGTTTTAAATGGCGACAGGTGTATTTATTGAATCCAGAAAATGTATATCCTTCCATCCTGATTATTCCCAGTGTTGATGTAGATTATTCTGGTGTTTTGATAACCAAGGGCATAGTTTCGAACACTGACAATGATCTCACCATAGCTTTTAGCCGCGGTGCTGGGGGTGCCGTGGATGGACAGGCAGCAGAATCATATCTTTTAAAGGCCAATGGCAAAAACCAACTTTTGGCACCTGCCCGTGAAAAGCATTTTAACCGTTTACCCCAAACAGGTGGGACCACCAAAAATTCTACTACATTTGAATCGGCTGTCTTGAATAACAGAAATTTGCAAGATATTCGTTCGGTTGCGCGGCAAGTTCAGGAACGGGTGGCCAAAGAAATAAATTCTGATAATGAGGGGGCCTGGGATGTCGAATTGGGTTTTAAGGATGATAAACTGTGGCTATTCCAAATCCGACCATTTGTTGAAAATAAAAAGGCGGTGAGTTCAGGCTATTTGGAATCCATCACTCCTAGAATTGATTTGCGCAAAAAGATTTCAATGAGCCAAAAATTATAAGATGAAGAAAAGTTTAGCAATCATCGTATTGGGAATCATAAGCTTCGCCTTTGTCCCGCACCTGCCTTACCCAATCGATGGATATGAAAGAACGGGTATCAAGAGACTCAAACGTCTTGAACGTATCAAGAGCGGAGAAATTAAGGAAGTCCAATTGCCCCCTCCGGGAGCCCTGAAATCATGGGAAGAGTTAAAGCTGAATTTGCTTTCACACAAGAAGGATAGTACTGCAAGCTTTTTTGTCATTGACAAACAATTTCAAGAAGAAATCAGTGGACTCTTTAGAGGCCTGGACCGAAGTTATTCTTTGGCCATATTGGATATATCCAATCCTGACAGTACGCGATATGCTCAACGCAATGAAACGCTGGGCTATCAACCCGGCAGTGTAGGTAAATTAGCTGTTTTGGTTGCCCTTTTTGACCAGTTGGCCAAGATTTATCCGGATTCTTTCGAAAAAAGAATCGAGTTGCTCAAAAGCAAATCAGTCAAAGCTGGAGCTTGGGGTCTTACAGATGAACATACCATTCCAATCTACAACATCGAGAAGAATACCTTGGTTAAACGCCAGGTAATAGCCAGTGATGTATTCACGTTGTTTGAATGGGCAGATCACATGCTTTCGGTAAGCAACAATGGAGCTGCCAGTATTGTATGGCGCGAAGCTTTGCTTATGGCCGCCTTTGGGAATAAATATCCTGATTTGACAGAGGATGAGTCAAATACCTATTTTAAGGAAACCCTTCGTAAGGATTTGACCGATATGGGCAATGATGTGGTGAACCTACCCCTTCGTGAAATGGGGATAGGATATGACGAATGGCGTTTGGGAAGTTTTTTTACCCGAGGAGCCAACACCTATGTAGGAGATAAGGGCGGTAGTACGGGAACGCCTTTAGGTCTGATGAAATTTCTGGTGCAATTAGAGCAGGGCAGGGTTATTGACGAAGCTTCTAGCCTCGAAATGAAGCGCTTGATGTATATGACAGATCGAAGAATCCGATATGCACAATCGCCCGCCTTAAAGGAGGCGGCCGTGTATTTCAAGTCAGGAAGCCTGTATAAATGTGACCGTAGCAAGGGTGAAGAATGCGGTAAGTATATGGGCAATGTCTTTAACTATATGAATTCAGTTATCATAGTTGAGCACCCTAACAATTGCAACTATATGGTAGTTCTAATGACCAACGTACTGAGAAAAAATTCCGCCAGCGACCACTTGTACCTGGCCAACAGCATTGATAAGGTGGTTAAGAAGGGCTAAGGTTTTGAATCGAAGCCAAAGCTTTTTGGGCGAAAGTTCTGATTTTATGGTTTTCGTCCGTTGCTGATTTTTGAAGCATGGTCAGGTATTTTATATCTCCTTGTTTTCCTATCAGATACAACACGGCCAATTGCAGTTTCACATCAGGAATCTCCAATAAGAGCTTAAAGCATTCCTGTTCACTTGGTATTTTGGGTTTGATATGCTGAACCGTTTCTTCGGAAGAGAAATCGGTAGTCGCTTCCTCAATAATGGGAAAAACCTGCTGCTTCAGGTTTCCGGTCAGCATGTTGTCCAAAAAATCAATAGCCTTAGAACGTTCTTCTTCCTCACTGCCCACCAGTCGTTCGTAGGCCAAGAAAACATCTTCTTGAGGATATTTGAGTCCCAGTAATTTGAAAATACGCTCAAGACCAGCACCCAGTCGACGCTCCAACAAAGCCAACAGCGACCTCCGAGCGTCACGTTCTTCCTGCAAGACTTCAAGTCTCGATTTTTTTCGATTACGGAAGGAGATAATGATTTGGGTATGCATAGCAGCCAGCGTTTGATGGTACAGCTTACACTCCTTAAATATTTTATTGGCAACATTGAATCGGTTGAACTTTATTTCAGGATTTTGCGCCCTCAAATTACTTAAGGCCTGAACTACTTCAAGCCGAACGCTCAAATCGACATCATCAAATAATTTGAACAAATGGTCAACTGCCTCCTTATTTGAAAATGCTTCCATGATCTTAGGTACAAATCGACAGGTCTCTATAGAAACTTTCCGTTCCTTTACTTCCTTAACAAGAATGGGAAAAATATCAGGACCATAATTTTTCAGGGCATCTATTGCCGCAGGTCGGTATTCCTTTTTTGGCAATAGCTCAATTAAGGGTTTCACAAAATAATGCTGCCTACTCAAACCTATGGCTTCAATGGCGGCCAACTTTGATTTCATATCACTGGACTCCAAGGCGTTGAGAATACTCTGGTTGAATTTTTTGATTCCTGAAACACCAATAGCTTTTATTACAACTGGCGAAAGATTTGTTAATCCTTCTGCCAAATTAGATGTAAGTCGCTTTTCCAAACCATAGCGCTGTTGTAGACTTTGATTTGCTACAGACTCCTTTGCCAAAGAGAATAGGGCCGCTTCAGAAATTTTCGTGTCTGAATGATCTAAATAATAGTTGAAAATAACATCTGGTTCATTCCGTGAATGCAATAGCATAAAATCCATTATGGCTAGGATTAAATCCTCGTCTCCCAACTCTAAGAGTGCGCTAATATTTGAAGGCATTGACGTACTATCCAAAAAATAGAGATTCTTAATGGCTGCTGTTTTGACTTGTATTGATGGGTGGTCCAAGAGATTTCCTACATCCTCTAAAAAACGTTTGTCATTGATTTCCATCAATTTATCAAGCATGAATAGGATTTGCTTTTCGCTACCGTTTGTAAAAACACTTCGCATTCCATCCAGCACAGAAATCTTCTTCGCCTTTTCAAGTCCGTTGACCTCAACATCCGAAACTCCGATCAAATTGTTTCGAAAGGTTTCGTAATACGAATTTCTTACCCTGACGATCAATAGCGCCCATACACTTACTAAGGCTATGGTCAACCAGGCGATTTGATATCCCTGCCATTCAAAACCCTTTATCAAGAATACTAAGGCCAAGCCTGCAATACCTGTTGCCAGACTATCGACAACCACGTCAATAAAAGATTTTGTCCTATTCTTTAAATCGAAAGGCAATGGCAGGGCCAAAAGTTCGAAAGCACTTTTGTTGATGGACTGCTTTAAGATGCCATCCATGGCTTTTATGACTACAACAGCAGAGAGTTCCGGAATAAAAAGAAAAAAAACACTGCCAAATAGGATCCCCAAAGGCAATAGTAACAATGAAAATCCGACCCCCCAGATTCCAACTATCCTTTGGGTCAAAAGAAGTTGTATGCTCAATGAAATCAAACTGAAGGTAGAAAACCAAAAACCGAAGAAAGATGAAAGTTCATCGGGATCCGAAATACTGCTGGAAGCATAGTCGCTGAATAGATAATCGACCAACTTGGCCACCAACACACTAATTCCAACAATAAATGCTAAATTGGTCAAATGCCTTGATTTTTTGACCAATTGGAAGGGATTTCGGGTATCACTCTTCGCTTTGTGAATCAATCCATTACTATTTGAACTTTCAATTTTAACCTTCCATATTTTGTTTAACAACGGCAGCAAAGAAATAAGCATTGTGGACGCCAGCACAATCATAAACTCATTACCAAGAATTGGAGCGAAAAGCGAAGTTAAGTAGCCCCCTAAAAGTCCACCTAATATAGCCCCTGAGCCAATGAATCCGAAGAGCCGTTTGGCATCCCTAACATTAAAGACCAAATTGGCCAATACCCAGAACTGTGATGCGGAAAGTACACCATAAATGGCCACCCACGCATAAAAGAAATAGA
The DNA here is from genome assembly GCA_024639765.1 of Eudoraea sp. Classification (GTDB taxonomy): domain Bacteria; phylum Bacteroidota; class Bacteroidia; order Flavobacteriales; family Flavobacteriaceae; genus Muriicola. The sequence goes on along the minus strand of JAHEHU010000056.1, from coordinate 6,392 downwards.
GCATCCAGCCCTTTAGTTGTCCAAAAAAAAGTAGAAGGGCAGCTCCAATCAAAACCAGCGATGAAATTACCAAAGTTGATGTTATTAGGGGCTTGAGCCTATACTTTGAAAGCAATCTGGAATACAAGAGGGAACTCGCAATTGCACCAATGGCTACCAATAAATACCCAAAAGGCAATTGCTCAGGACCGAGTTCGGAAAGAAAAAGTGCATTTATCGTTGGTTTTACTATAAGCAGTACTGCGATAACAAGGAATATGTACAAAAACATAAAAAGGGAAATTTTAAATTCCCCTTTCCTGATATCGAAAAAGCGTGTTGCCCAATTTTTAAGCATTAAGAATGTTTTATTTCCCTGTTATCAAATTTCGGTTTTTTTCAATACTTTTTCGATGGGATTCACCAAATTTCGAATGATTTGCTCTCCATTTGGATCATCAATCAAAGCCACTAGAATATATCGCCTATTTTCATCTTTGCCCCACACCAAAATGGAATCGGAATGGTATGTTCGCCATGAACCCGATTTTCTAAACAGTCGGGCATTTGGTGCAATCTTATCCAGCGTATTTACAAACTTGTGGTGCAATTCGGGTTTTTCCAAGATGTCCAACATCTGTTTAGACCTTATCTCATTTACCAATTTTCCGTGGGCCAATAAATAATAAAAACGGCATACTTGGGAAACCGATGCTGCATGGCTCAAATTCTTCAACGGTTCACGGTTGGTATCGCCCCCACCCCCGTAACGTTTGCCAACCCAAAGACCACCGCCATTGTCCTCATCATAAAAAGCGTATTTGGAGTCGGTCATTACATCCTCAATTTTATCGTAGCCCAATCGGTCAATCATTCTTGTGGAAGCCGCATTGTTTGACTTACTGATCATCAACCGCATATCATTTTTGACATCTACCGTTTCTTTTAGTTCTCCTTTTTCAATAGCATCCATGGCCGAGAGAAGAATGGCTATCTTGGGCAAGCTGGCCGCATACATCATGTGCGTGCCATTAACACGGGCAAAACGAACGTTATCAGGGTTGCTCAAATCGACAACCCCAACAGCCATTTTTTTGTTGTTTATCAACTGTGCCCATTTTTTGTTCTTCATCACCTCCACATCCAACTTTAGCTGCAACGAACTATCGACCATTTTTGAAAGAGGTTGGATTTTTTGGTCATCAATGCTTATTGGCAATTGGGATTGGCCATATGCCAACCAGGAAAATGCTAGAAATAATACTATTATTTTTTGTTTCATTATAATAGTTAATAAAGTAGCCAAAATTATATAATCCACTAATATGAAATATGTTAAATGTTGTCAATTGACACCTGCTGGTTAAACCAATAAAAAAGCCCATCATGGATTGAATGTATTTCAAAAACTGTTAAAATTATCGGATTCTGAATTTAACATTAGTATGCAAAGTATTGAAAACTTATACAAACTTTAATAAATAAATCTGTATAGCAACGGTTTAAACAAACTATGTACCCAATTAATGAACTTCTCCAAATATTTTGGTTGTCAAGGTTTAGACGTTATCTTGCCCCAAATCCTTACCTCAAAACCTTGTGTACGGATCCTGTCGGTTTTTGTAGTGTTCCGGCAGATAAGCGTTTCGCAAAAACCCAAAAGGGCGTAACTTTCTTTTGGTTGAAAACTATCTATTCAAACAGCATAAAATCCAAATCAACTGACTTCTATTATGGGCTGTACGTAGGAAGTTTGGTGAGATCAATTTATAAAATACTTTATAAAGTTCCGAAATTCCGTAAATTTAGTTGCATGCAGTGTTAACTAAAAAACAATCAGAACAAATTATAAATACACTATTGTAATTTTAAAAGTAAATATATACTATGAAAAACAATAACACCTTAAAACTTTCTTTATCCATACTGTTTTTTGTCTTTTTTTTAGTTTCTCAGAGTATGGCTCAAATAGCTGCACCATATGCCAGAGTAGTGGAAATTGAGATTAAGTCAAATTATTTGGAAGAGTTTAAAGCGGCTTTAAAAGAAGACATTGAAGCCGCCGTTAAAAACGAGAAAGGGGTGATGGCTCTATATGCGGTGTATGATAATAACGTACCTAATCACATAACCGTTTTTGAAGTATTTGTAAATAAGGAAGCTCATAAAAAGCATCAAAACACAGAATATTTTAAAAAATATAAATCTATAACTTCAGGTATGGCTCTATCTGTTGTTAGGAGAGAGGTTACTCCTATCGTAGTGAATTAAAAATCGAAATTATAATTTTAGAAATTTATCGACTGGTAGCAATTAATCAAAAAATCCATCAAAGCAAAAAATTAATATCAACAAATGACATGGAAAAAAGAATTAAAAATTTTAAGAGAATTAAAAAACGCCAGGTAATGGTAATAATTCTATATATAATATGCGCTATTCCACTAAATGCTCAAATAACTGCCGACAGTATTCCAAACAAAGAGTCAGCAAAAAAAGACAAGAAGTATCAGGCCAAAGCTCCGCAAACAAAACCTTTTGGTTCTGCAGCATTTGAAAAGTCCGATAAAACGATATTGCGATGGCTAGGTATGGGAGGTTTCTTTATTAACAGTCGGGGAACAACAATGATGATCGATCCACTATTAAAAGGATTTGATATGCCCGTGATGATAGAATACCCGATTACCACAGAAGATGTACCCAGTTTAGATGCAGTTTTGGTAACCCATGCCGATAACGATCATTATAGTGTCCCTACAACCAAAGATCTTTCAGGGGTCACTAAGGCATATCACTCTACCATTTATGTAGATTCTTTAATGATCAATAATGGATTGCCATCGCACGGCCATAATATTGGCGATAGTTTTAAGGTGGGAACAACCACCATAAAAATGATACCTGTAGACCATGCCTGGCAAAACGCCTATCCAGGAACAAGCGACCGTCAATTTAAAGATGAGGATTCTTGTGGGTTTTGGATCGAGACTCCAGATGGAACTATTTGGGCTACAGGCGATTCCCGATTGATGCCCGAGCATTTAGAAATGCCAACGCCTGATGCTATTTTGTTCGATTTTTCAGATAGCGAATGGCATTTTACATTTGAAGGTGCCGTAAAACTGGCCAATACGTATCCAAATACCATATTATTGCTAAATCATTGGGGTTCGGTAGATGCTCCTGATTTTCCGCCTTTCAATGCAGACCCGAAAATGTTATATGAAGTTGTGGATAACCCTGAAAGGATTATTGTTTTGGCCCCGGGTGAACCCTTTAAGCTTAAACGGTTGAAAAAGCCGTAGAGCAAATTTATCCGCAAAGACATTATTCCCCTTTAGCAGTATATTTTTTGAGTGTCTCTTTCCATGCAGGTTGTTGAATACGGTCTACCAAATGCAGATTCACTGCCTCCATCAGCGGGTGCCCTTTTGGCATCATAAAACTGCGGTAGCGATATTCGAAGCCAACGGTAAGCATTTGCACCTTATTTTCTAACTGGCTTTTGTTGATCAGATACTCAATTTCGATCTTGTCATGAACCAACACGTCTATGTCTTTTCTGGTTAGTGCCCTTAGCGCCTGTGCCTGGGTGCGATATACATAGTGGGCATTCATATTATGTCTGGCCAGAAAAACCTCAGTTCCCGAGGCTCCAATAATACCAATTTTTTCTACTATTTTGAGATCTGACAGTCCCTTGATACTAGCAGCTAATGTATTAACGGTAAGAGTAGACGCTATGGTCGCTGTAAAACTGGATATGATTATAACCGCAGTAAACATCCAAATAATAGCAATACTTTTACCTGCATTAGTTTTTGGAGCTTTATCACCATAACCCACAGTGGTCATCGTGACGGCAGCCCACCAAAGGCCGTCAACTAAACCCAGGATACCCCTTCGGAACTGATATCTATTGTGTTTGCGCTCTAAAAGCCACAAGAGCGTTCCAAAAGTTAACAGTATAAGGAAGAGTATAAATATTATATTGAGAAAGGCCATTGAAAAGAAGTTCTGAATAAATATTCGGAACTGACTTTGACTTGAAGTAGAAACAGCCACCCCTAAATGTGAAATATAAAATGGTTGACTTACTTCCAATGTTCTCATTCGCTGAGAATTGCTGAGTAAGGGGTTAATGGATAGGTCTAATTCTTTGTAATCTAATGCCCTGATGATACCAATGTCATCACTAAACTCAATATACTTAAAGGGCTTATCTAATTCCCGGGCGATATAGTTCCACAAATCTATAGAAAGTCCTTCATAAGAGCCTTCGGAATTTTTTGTGATAAATGGCGGATCTATATGCACCCCTACCAATAATGTATCCGTGGCACTCATTGTATAGGCGTAACCTGCCATCATAATCAACACCAAGAAATTAAACGTTCTCTTATGCAAGTAATTTATCATCTATATTATTTCAGTTCATCTATAACATTTGAAGCAAGAAATGTGGCCAAAATTTGAATAATGATCAAATCCTGTGTTGTAAATGTATTTTTCTCCTTTCCATAAGCGCAAAGTATGGCCGGTGAACCCTTTACTTGTTCAAAAGGTACATATATCCTTGAAAGATATGCCCGGTTGTCGTCTAAACTTATATACTGACTAGACTCCTGATCATAATCCTTTATGATGAGAGGTTTCTTCTGAGATAATGCAAAGCTGGTTAAATTTTCCTTCTCATTAAACTCCACCTCTCTTTTCTGCAAACCTGCTACCCCTCTTTCATAGCCTATATATTTGATAACGGTACGGCTTTTATACCCCAATTCAAATGCATCCATACCTGTAGGTAATTCTACCAATTTAGCAAGTAGGGGAATTACCTGGGGCCATTTGGCTTTTTTTGGTATCTGCCGGAGAAGCCTGTATAACAAATAATTATTTACCCCAACACTTTTAATAGTCTCTTCCTGTTGTTTTAAGGTGTTAGTTTGAGTACTCAACAGCTTTTCCTTTTCACCAAGTTCTTTTTCCTTTCTAAACAATATCGATTCCAGTTGCCTGGTCTTTATTTTACTGAAATATCGGATACTCAGCAAGAAAACAAATAGTCCTAAACCAACTAACAGAAGTATGCCCCACCAACTTGCATACCAAATTTTTCTAATAGAATACTGCAGGATAGTTGGCGCACTCCAGGCATATCCACCAGGTTTCTGCGCCTGAACCATAAGGCCAAACTGACCCGAGTCTTCCGGGCTTATTCGGATCTTTGATTCCTCAGCGGCATTGATCCAGGGAATATCTTCTATTTCGTCATCAGGAAGGTTGCGTCTATAGATTTTATACTGGTATTTATTTTCCTGCCCCGGATAAGCGATGGAACTAAAATAAAAATCTATAATATCATTTCTAGAAAAATGGTAATTGCCATCAGAATCATGATCCAGAGCATTTACCGTTACCTTTTTTAGTAAAGGTGCTTTTGTATTTAAAGGACCAGGTTGTTGCAAAACTGAATAAACTGCTCCTTCGGCTGTCCCTATCCATAATCTGTTTGCCTTATCCACAGCCATTGCCCGGTAAGAGGCAATTTTAGAGGGGGTTCCACTACTCTCATTAAAATTCACAAAATCCCCATCTGCGTCCAAATGGATCATTCCTCTGGTATCTGTTGCCAGCCATACGGAACCATCAGGCATGGCAACAACAGATCTGATTTCATTTCTGGTATAATCACCAAGCTCAACTCGCTGTACACGTTCCGTATCATATCTTAAAAGGCCATCTGTTGTGCCCATCCAGACCATCCCCCTGCTGTCTACCGAAAGATCGTGCACTTCAAAGTTACTGCTCACCCTAAAAGGTAGATTATCACTTCGGTTCTCAAAACTATCTGTAGCTCTGTTATATTTATACAAGTAATTATCAATACCAATACCGCCTGCGTATAATTCCTTTTTACCTCCCTCATCAAGCACCAAAATACGGCTTTTCAGGCCTTTTATTTCGCCATACTCCATCAATTGACCGTCTTTGGTTATTTTCACCATCCCCAAAATGGGCTTATCTTCAGGCGCCTGACAAAACCAAACCTCTCCTTTATGATCAGCATACATATAGAAAACACCACCACCCCTATCAGATATGTCATATGTTTTTACTAACTCTTTACCTCTGAACTGACGAATTTTCCCCTCTCTTGTACCATACCAGTTATTCCTCTTATGACTTGCGATTCCCGTAACGCGAGTGAGATTGTTTAATTCCTCAAATTTGTCATCACCATTTACATCGTATACCTGAAAAACATTACCCTGGGATATCAGTACCTCGTTCTTATCTGTTGTACCCAAAGACAGTACATTATCCAGTGACATACCTGTTACCCCTTTGAAAAAACTGGAATAAAGTAATCCTAGTCCATCTGAAGTACTTACCCAAATCATACCGCC